>NZ_OY781470.1:1864896-2175712 GCF_963676935.1 Halarcobacter sp. | reverse complement strand
AAAATATCCCATTTATTAAAACTTTGTTTTTCAATAAAATACAACCAAAGTAAAGAAGATATTATATAAACTCCACCATATATAGCATATGCTCTTCCTGCAAATTCTAAATTAACTTTCGTTAATAAATATGCAAATAAAAATAGTGAGATGAATCCAGGAAGTAAAAAATATAAAGATTTTTGAAGTTTAAAAATAGCCCAAAAGCTAAAACATCCTATTATTTCGAAAATAGAAGCTAGAAAAAAGATTAACAAATCTAAATACAATATATTTACCTTATTAATTTTATGGTAGAAATAAAAAAAGCGAAGCAAAAGCCTCGCTTGTTCCCTTTCAACTTGACCAAAGTAAAGGAAAGTTGATTATTACAAAAAAACTCTTTAATCTGAGTAAAATATTATTTTAGTTGTAAACTTTTTTTATATTTTCAACTTTGCTACTCATATTAAGAAGTAACATATCTGCAAGTACTAGTGCCATCATAGATTCAGCAACTACACTTCCTCTAATTGCAACACAAGGGTCGTGTCTACCTTTTAGTTCACAATCAACTTCATTATTGTTTATATCAATTGTTTCTTGTTTTAAAAATATTGATGGTGTTGGTTTAAAATAGATTTTTACATTAATATCTTCTCCATTACTAATACCACCAAGTATTCCACCACTATGGTTTGTTTTAAATCCATTAGCTCTTATTTCGTCATTATTTTCAAGACCTTTTTTATTTGAGCTTTCAAAACCATCACCAATCTCTACACCTTTTACAGCATTAATACCCATCATTGCATTTGCAATTTGAGAATCAAGTTTAAAATAAAGTGGTTCTCCAAGCCCAACAGGACAGTTTTGTACATTTACTAGTGCAACACCACCTACAGAGTTGTGTTCTTTTTTTGCATTTAAAATAGCCTCTTTTTGGAAATCCTCTTTATCTTTATCTAGAGAAAAAATTTCAGAGTTTTTTGCAAAATCAAAATCTGTTTTACTTGCCTTTATTCCATCAACTTCACAAATACCACTTTGAACTTTGATATCTAATTCTTTTAATAAAAGTTTGGCAATAGCTCCAGCTGCAACTCTTGCTGCTGTTTCTCTAGCACTACTTCTTCCTCCACCTCTATAGTCTCTAATTCCATATTTATGAAAATATGTAAAGTCAGCATGACCTGGTCTAAATAAGTCTTTTACATTTGTATAATCTTTACTTTTTTGATTTTCATTAAATATAACCATAGATATAGGTGTTCCTGTTGTTTGTCCTTCAAAAATACCACTTAAGATTTCAACTCTATCGCCTTCACTTCTAGCTGTGGCATAAGCATTTTTCCCTGGCTTTCTTCTGTCCATCTCTTCTTGGATAAATGATTCATCTATTTTTATTCCTGCTGGTACGCCATCAACAATACAACCTAATGCTTTTCCATGGCTTTCCCCAAAGGTAGTAAATCTAAATTTTTCTCCAAAGCTATTCATTAATCTTATCCTTTCAACTTATCAATAGCGATTTTTGCAACTGCTTGTTGCGCAAGTTTTTTACTTTTGCCTATAGCTTTACCATATGTTTTTCCATCAATCCAAATTGATACTTCAAACTCTTTTTTATGGTCAGGTCCATATGAACCCTCAATTTTATACTCAGGTATTGTTCCAAACTCAGCTTGTGTAATCTCTTGTAAAGCAGTTTTATAATCACTAAATAATACATCTAAATTGATTTTATCATATGAGTTTTCTAAAAGTTTTAAAATAATTGGCTTTAAAACCTCTAAACCTGATTCTAAATATATAGCACCCATTATAGCTTCAAAAGCATCTGAAAGAATAGAAGCCTTACTTCTTCCTTTGTTTCTTTCTTCAGCATTTGAAATAAAGATATATTCACCCAATTTTATATCATTTGCAAGTTTTGTAAATCCTGTTTCATTTACTAAACTAGCTCTGATTTTAGATAAATCTCCTTCATTTGAGTTTGGAAATTTTTTGAAAAGATACTCTCCCACAATTAAATTAAGTACAGCATCACCTAAAAACTCTAACCTCTCATTGTTATAAGGTTTCTTATAACTTTTATGGGTAAGTGCTTCGATTATCAGATCTTTGTTTTTAAACTGATAAGCCAAACACTTTTCTAATTTTGAATAGTCTGTCATTTTTTATTCCTCTTTTAATTTTTCTGCAAATGTACGCGCAAGTATATCACATCTTTCATTATGTTCATGCCCAGCATGACCTTTAACCCACTTTGCATATACTTTATGTGGTTTTGAAACCTCTAAATACTCTTGCCAAAGTTCAACATTTTTTACAGGTTTTTTTGAAGCATTTCTCCAATTGTTTCTAACCCAACCCTCTAACCATTCGTTTATTCCTTTTACAACATAACTTGAATCAGAAACAATAAATACTTCGCAGGGTTCTTTTAAAGCTTTTAATCCTTCTATAACACCTTTTAATTCCATTTGATTATTAGTAGTATCTAGTTGACCACCACTAAGCTCTTTTTCTTTGCCATTATATTCTAATATTGTTCCCCAACCACCAGGGCCTGGATTCCCTAAAGATGAACCATCACTGTAGAGATTGATTTGTTTCATTTAAACTCTTTACTAAATTGTGTTTTACATTTAATGTTAAAATAGAATGGCAATGTGGACATCTTGAATCAAAAATAGGATGTATTTGTTTACATGAACTACACATAAACTCAAAATCTATAGTTGCAGGGATTTTATGTTCATGGTTATTTAACGCAATTAAAATATCAAATACAAAATCATTACTATGTTTAATTGTTTTTAAATAACCTTTTGCATTGTATAGTTCATTTAAAATTTTATTTTGTGATATTTTATCAAAATCAAGGTCATCAAAGTTTAAATACCACATCAAATCAATAAGTTTTTTAAAATCAAATTCATTTAAATGTTCCCAAAAGAACTTTTTATTGTATTGTAAGTAAAATTGGACAATCAATCTTTGTATTTCTGGATTTTCTTTAAAAATTTCGTAAAGCTTTTCACTTTTCTTTTCAAAAGACTCTATAGGGTCGTTTATAATAGTTAAAGTATCAATATAAATTTTATCTTTTTTAATATCTACCCCAACTTCTTCTAAACATTCAATAGTCTCTTGTGCACTTTGATAATCTTTTAGTTTTTCATTTATAATTAAAAGATAGTTTAACGCATTTATATTTCTTGGAGAAAATTTTAAAATTCTCAAAAATATCTCTTTAGCTCTTTGCATAAATCCACTTTTAAAATAGGTACTACCTAAAAGTTCAAGAAGTTCCTCTTTTTTAACTCTATCTGTTACATGCTCTAAAAGTGTTAGGTAAACAGATATTGCTTTAGTGTAATTTCCCTTGTGAACAAAAGTTGAAGCTAAGAGAATAATTGAGTCAAAAGGTAGATTATATGTTTTATATAGATGCACATAGTCTTCTTCTTTTAATTTACCTATTTCAAATCTTCTTAAGAGTTTCCTATAATCTTTTCTTGCTTTTTTCTCTTTATATAAAGAGAATGAATAAGTAAGAAATGAAATAATAAAAATAAGAGTAAAAAAAACAATAATACCGAATAATGGATCTCTATACTCTAAGACTAAACTGTCCAATTAAAACCTTATCTATTTTATTTTAAGAAGATAATATAACATAAATTAAATAGATACTAAATAAAAATTTTGGATTTAAGTGATAGTTTCTGTATATATTTGGTATAATCCCCAAATGATAACAAAAGACTCTATTGAAAATCTTAAAAACCACCTTGACATAGTTGATGTCATTTCTCAATCTCTTGAACTAAAAAAAAGTGGTGCAAATTTTAAAGCGTGTTGCCCTTTCCATGGAGAAGATACTCCTTCATTTGTGGTAAGCCCACAAAAACAAATCTATCATTGCTTTGGATGTGGTGCAGGTGGAGATTCAATTAAGTTTGTAATGGAGTATGAAAAACTCTCTTACCCAGAAGCTATAGAAAAACTAGCTTCTATGTATAATGTTACTCTTCAATATGATAATAATAACAATCAAAAAAAACAAGATTTTAAAGTTATAGAAGAGGTTAATAAGTTTTATCAAAAACTTTTCGTAAACAATAAAGTTGCAAAAGATTATATGATTAGTAGAGGGATTTCAGAATTTTCTATTGAAAAATTTGAGATTGGATATGCCCCTTCATCTCATGACACGATTAATTTTTTAAAAAACAATTATTTTAATTTGGCAGATGCAAAAGAGTTAGGTTTAATAGATACAGGACATAATGGTTTATATTCTAGGTTTATAGAAAGAATCACTTTCCCTATATATTCAATTAGTGGAAAAATAGTTGGATTTGGTGGTAGAACCATAACAGGGCATAATGCAAAATATGTAAATTCACCACAAACAAAAGTTTTTAATAAATCAAAACTTTTATATGGTTATAACATTGCTAAAGAGAGTATCTATAAAAGAAATAGAATTATTGTAACAGAAGGATATCTTGATGTTATTATGTTACATCAAGCTGGATTTACTACTGCTGTGGCCACACTTGGAACAGCACTTACTAAGGATCATTTACCCTTACTTAGACGTGGAGAACCACAAGTTATAGTTGCATATGATGGTGATAAAGCAGGATTAAATGCAGCTTTTAAAGCTTCAGTTATGTTAAGTCAAAGTGAATTTGAAGGTGGAGTTGTGATCTTTGGAGAGGGAAAAGATCCTGCAGATATGGTAAAAGATGGGAAAGTTGAAGAACTTAATAGAATTTTTGCAAATCCAACATCTTTTATCCCTTTTGCAATTGATTATATAATTGGAAAATATGATATTAATAATCCTAGCCAAAAACAAAAGGCATTATATGAAGCCAATGATTATTTAAAATCATTAGGAGAGATATATCAAGATGAGTATAAAAGATATATTGCACAAAAACTAAATATTAGAGAGAGCCTTATAAAAGTATCATCAGATAATGTAAGAAAACAAGAGGCTAATTTAACAAAAATAGATATTGGAGAACTTTGTATTATAAAATCGATATTGGAAAAGCCTGATAGGTTAGATTCTGTTTTAGATATTATTGATGCTTCAATGTTTGAGTTTCACAGAGATGAGTTTGAAATTTTATTATCTGATAATAAAGATAACAGATTAATGGGTATATTATTAAATGAAAAATTAGAAATATATGATGATTCAAGATTAAAAGATGAGTTATTAGTTTTACTTTTAAAATTTTATACAAATGAATTAAGAACTATTCAATATAATCAAACTTTAGCTTTTAGAGAAAAAGCAAATCTTCTTAGAAAAATTAAAGATAACATATATCAATTAAAACAAGGTAAATTAGTAAGTTATAATTTATAATAATTTTTGTAAAATTTTTGTTTATGTAATGAACAAAAGGGAAAAAATGGAATTATTAGAAAGTAAAAACTTACCAGAGGCAATTGGACCATACTCTCAAGCAATTAGAGCAAATGGTTTTATTTATACATCGGCGCAAATACCATTAACAGCAGATGGTGAACTTGTAGAAAGAGATATCAAAAAACAAACAAGACAAGTTTTAGAAAATTTAAAAATTTTGTTAGAAGATTCTCAAAGTGCAATGGATAAAGTTATAAAAGTTAATGTACATTTAGAAAATATGGATGATTTTGGTGTTGTAAATGTACTTTTTGCTGAAGCATTTGGTGAACATAAACCTGCTAGAACAACTGTTGCAGCAAAGGAATTACCGATGAATTCTATGGTTGTTATGGATGCAGTTGCCTTACCAATAGATTTTAGATAAAAGTAAAAATATAGTTTCGCTTAAAGAAAGTTTAAACTAATATTGGCTATTATTCCGTCCCGTTAAATGTAATAGTTATTAAAAGATTGATAAATTAGAGGATTGGAATATGTACGCAATTATTAAGTGTGGTGGTAAACAGTATAAGGTTTCTGAGGGTGATATCTTAGATCTTGACTATACTGGAAAAGCTGCTAAAGAAACATTAGAAATTACTGACGTTTTAGCTATCAATGATGGTGAGCTAAAAACTGGTGATGCTGTTTCTACTGCTAAAGTTGAAGCTGAAGTAGTATTAGATGGAACTGGTGTAAATAGAGATAAAAAAGTTATCATTTACAAAAAAAGAAGAAGAAAAGATTCTAAATTAAAAAGAGGTTTCAGAAGAAGCTTCACTAAAGTTAGAATTACTAAAATCGCTGCATAAGTTTAAGGAGATAAAGTATGGCTCACAAGAAAGGTCAAGGATCTACTCAAAATAATAGAGATTCAGCTGGTAAAAGACTAGGTGTTAAAAAATATGGTGGTGAAGTTGTAAGAGCTGGAAACATCATTGTTAGACAAAGAGGAACAAAAGTACACTGTGGTGAAAATGTAGGTATCGGTAAAGATCATACAATTTACGCATTAATTGATGGTGTAGTTAAATTCGAAGTAAAAGATAAAGATAGAAAAAAAGTATCTGTTTACGCTTCTTAATAAGCTAAAAGGTAATTGTTTTTAAAGGGTGTAGTGCTTTTGCCTACACCCTTTTTTTGTTTAATAAACTATAATTTTGTTTTAAGTAGTATTATTTTAGTTATTATAGTAATTAGTAGAAATAGTGTTTAAAAAAGAGTTATAATATACTGTAGAAGTATAAACGTTTAATATATAATGGAGTAGTCGTGTTTGTAGATAGTGTAAAATTTACTGTATCATCAGGAAAAGGTGGACAAGGTTGTGCCTCTTTTAGAAGAGAAAAATTTGTTGTAAAAGGTGGACCTGATGGTGGAGATGGTGGAAAAGGTGGAGATGTCTATTTTCAAGTAGACAACAATACTGATACACTATCTTGGTTTAAAGGTAGGACAGTATTAAAAGCAAATAATGGTAAACCTGGAGAAGGAAGAAATAAAACTGGAAAGTCTGCAGAGTCTTTAGTTTTAGTTGTACCTCCAGGAACACAAATTATTGATAATAATACAGGAGAGGTTCTTCTTGATATGTTAGAAGAGGGACAAAAAGAGTTGCTTCTTGAAGGTGGAAAAGGTGGATTAGGTAATACTCACTTTAAAAATTCAAGAAATCAAAGACCTACATATGCCCAACCGGGACTACCCGGTCAGAGTTTAGAATTAAGGCTTGAGCTAAAGCTTATTGCAGATGTAGGGTTAGTTGGATATCCAAATGTTGGTAAATCAACTTTAATCTCTACAACTTCAAATGCTAGTCCAGAGATTGCAAATTATGAGTTTACTACTTTAACACCAAAATTAGGTGTGGTTGAAGTAGGAGAATATAGCTCTTTTGTTATGGCTGATATTCCAGGAATAATTGATGGTGCAAGCGATGGAAGAGGTTTGGGAATAGAGTTTTTGAAACATATTGAAAGAACAAAAACTTTATTATTTATGATTGATGTTGCAAACTATAGAACAATTATTGACCAATACAAAGTATTAAAAGAAGAGGTTAAGAAGTTTTCAGAAGAATTAAGTGGAAGAAATTTTGCTATAGCATTAACAAAAATTGATGCTTATTATGGTGAAGATCTTGAAGGTGATATAAAAGCTTTTATAAATGAATTAGGTTTAGAAGTTGCCCAGTCAAATGATTATGGATTTGATAAGACTCTACCTTATTATGTTCAAGATTTAACATTTAATAAATTTGATGAAAGTAAACCATTTTTTGTTTTACCTTTATCTTCTGTAACACATTTAAATACAAACTCTATTAAGTTTGCACTATATGATTTAATAGGACAAAATAAATAATTATGGAACAAAAAAATAAAAGAATAGTAATTAAAGTTGGTAGTGCAGTTTTAAGAGAAGATGATGTATTAGCTGTTACTAGACTTAATAATTTAGTTGATTTAATTGCTAAATTAAAAAAAGAAAAAAATAATGAGGTTATACTTGTTAGTTCAGGTGCTGTAGCAGCTGGTAATACAAAACTTAACCTTGATAGAAAACTTATATTAAATAGACAAGCTTTGGCAGCAATTGGTCAACCTTTATTGATGAAATTTTATAAAAAAAGATTTAGAGAACATGACTTAAAATGTGCACAAATGCTTTTAGTTGAAGAGGATTTTGATTCAAGAAGACGTTCTAAAAATGCAAGAGGCGTTATGGAGATTCTTCTTGAAAATGATATTATCCCAATTTTAAATGAAAATGATGTAATTGCAAATCAAGAATTATTAATTGGAGACAATGACCAACTAGCAGCAAGGGCTGCATATTTCTTTGGTGCAGATTTATTAGTTATTTTATCTGATGTGGATGGTTTATATGATTCAAATCCACATGAAAATAAAGATGCAAAGATGCGAAAAATAGTTGATAAGATTGAAGAGTATGAATTAGAGATGAAACACACTCCAAATTCAGAATTTGCTACAGGTGGAATTGTTACAAAATTAAAAGCAGCAGATTATGTTATGAAAAAAGGAATTCCTATGTATTTAAGTTCAGGATTTGATTTAACTAATGCATGGGATTTTTTAGTAGATGATAACCATAATAGTGGGTCATTATTCAGAGCTAATATTGTAGATAACTATTTTCTTTAGAAAAAATTGAAAGGATTATAATGAGTAAAAAAGTTCTATTTATGGGAACCCCAGATTATGCAACTGAGATTTTTAAGGAGTTACTTAATAGTCAATATGAAGTGATAGGACTTTTTACACAACCTGATAAACCTGTAGGAAGAAAACAAGTTATTACTGCTCCGCATATAAAACAATATTGTATAGATAACTCTATTGATTTACCAATTTTTCAACCAGAAAAACTAAGAGGAAATGAAGAAGCGAGAAATCAAATTGAAAATTTAAAACCAGATTTTATAATTGTAGCTGCATATGGGCAGATTTTGCCTAAAGAGATTTTAAATATAGCTCCATGTATAAATCTTCATGCTTCATTACTACCAAAATATAGAGGTGCAAGTCCAATACAAGAATCTCTACTAAATGATGACGAATTTACAGGTGTAACTTCAATGTTTATGGAAGAGGGACTTGATAGTGGTGATATTTTAGCATTACAATATCTAAAAATAACTCCTACAATGGAAGTAAAAGAGGCTTTTGATAAGTTATCATCAATAGCTGCAAAATTAACTATAACTACATTAGATAATTTTGAGTTAATAAATCCAAAAAAACAAAATGAGTCTGAAGTTAGTTTCTGTAGAAAAATAAAAAAAGAGTATGGATTAGTTAATTTTAAAAGTGCTAAGAAGCTTTTTTTAAAATATAAAGCATATTCTTATTGGCCAGGTGTATTTTTAGAATCAGGCTTAAAATTAAAAGATATAGAATTAATTGATATAGATAGTAAAAATACTGAAGGTAAAATTATATCTTTTGATGAAAAGGGTGTTATTATTGGATGCAAAAAAGGAAAAATTCTTATTTCAACTATACAAGCTCCATCAAAAAAAGCCAATAGTGCTTTAGATTTTATTAGGGGTAAAAGATTATCTCAAGGTGATATATTAAATTAATACTAAGCTGTTTTAAAATTATTATATTTTATTATATATTGAAAAAATATAAGTTATAATGTTTTATGAAAATTATTTTTTTAGATGAAATCGATTCAACACATACATATTTAAAAGAACTTATAAATAAAGAGGGATATTCTTATCCAATTTGTATAAGTACTGAAATGCAAACAAATGGACAGGGAAGTAGAGGAAACTCTTGGACTGGGAAAAAAGGAAATTTATTTTTTTCTTTTGTTTTAAAAAAAGATGAATTGCCAAAAGATTTGGAAATTCAAAGTGCTTCAATATATTTTTCTTTTCTTTTAAAAAATATACTTTCTTCTAAAGGTTCGAATTTATGGTTGAAGTGGCCAAATGATTTTTATATAGATAATAAAAAAATTGGTGGGACTATTACAACTGTAACTAAAGATTTGATATATTGTGGAATAGGCTTAAATCTTTTAGATGTATCTGATGAATTTGGTAAACTTGATATAAAAATTGATAAAAAAGAGTGTTTAGAAATTTATTTCGATTCTTTGGAAAAAAGAATCTCTTGGAAGGATATTTTTAGTCAATTTAAGATAGAATTTCAAAAAAGCAGAAAATTTAAAGCTACAATAAATAATAAAAAAATTTCTTTGGAAAATGCCATTTTGTTTAGTGATGGTTCTATAGAAATCAATAACACAAGGGTTTTTAGTTTAAGATGACAGAAGTAATTGCAATTGCAAATCAAAAAGGTGGTGTAGGTAAGACTACTACTGCGGTTAATTTGAGTGCAGCCTTAGCCTTAGAGGGTAAAAAAGTATTATTAATTGATGCTGACCCACAAGCTAATGCAACAACATCTTTAGGTTTTCACAGAGATACTTATGAATATAACATTTACCATGTTATGCTAGGTACAAAAGAGCTAAATGAGATTATTTTAGACTCAGAAATTGAAAATTTAAAAGTTGCGCCCTCAAATATAGGTTTAGTTGGAATAGAAAAAGAGTTCTATAAAAATTTAAAAGATAGAGAATTGGTATTAAAAAGAAAAATTGATCCAATTAGAAAAGATTATGATTATATTATAATTGATTCGCCACCAGCATTAGGACCAATTACTATTAATACACTTAGTGCATCTAATTCTGTATTAATTCCTATTCAATGTGAATTCTTTGCATTGGAAGGTTTAGCACAATTATTAAATACAATTAAATTAGTTAAGCAAACTATTAATAGGCAACTGCAGATAAGAGGATTTTTACCAACTATGTATAGTTCTCAAAATAACTTATCAAAACAAGTTTTTGCAGACCTTGCACAACATTTTGAGAATAAACTATTTAAGATTGATCAATCATCATATGTAGTTATTCCAAGAAATATTAAGCTTGCAGAATCTCCAAGTTTTGGAAAACCAATTATGCTTTATGATTCATCAGCAATTGGTACAAAAGCATATACAAACCTTGCACGTGCAATTGCAGGTTAAATAAATTTAAATTAGGATTTGTCAAATGGCGTTAGGTAGAGGATTAGGTGAATTATTAGGTGAAGTTGAGACAGCATATACTAACTCAAATAGTAATAATACAAATCATTACAATAATTCTATTATGGAATTAAGTGTAGATTTAATTAAACCAAACCCTAACCAACCAAGAAAAATATTTGATGAAGATAAATTAAGAGAGTTAAGCGATTCAATTGTTGAACATGGACTATTACAACCTGTTACTGTTAGAGAAGATGGTAAAGGTGGTTATATTCTTGTTGCAGGGGAAAGAAGACTAAGAGCCCATAAATTAGCAAATTTGGATACAATAAAAGCAACAATTATCGATATTGAAGAGTTCAAATTAAGAGAACTTGCACTTATTGAAAATATTCAAAGAGATGATTTAAATATTATTGAATTAGCTTACTCTTATGCACAACTTATTAACGAACACGCTATTACTCACGAAGAGTTAGCAAAAAGAGTATTCAAAAGTAGAACATCTATAACAAACACTTTAAGATTATTACAATTATCGTCTTATGTACAACAAATGTTAGCAAACAATAAAATCTCTGCTGGACATGGTAAAATTATGTTAGGACTTGATGAAGATTTACAAAAGAAAGTTGCTGATTCAATTTATGGACAAAAGCTTTCTGTTAGAGAAACTGAAAATCTTGTTAGAGAATTAAAATCAAATAAAGATAGTGAAGATAAAAAACCTTCTAAAAAACAGAAAAAAGTTTATGACTTTAAACCTTTAGAAAAAGCTATTGAAAATCTACAAAAATCTGATTTAAAAGTTAAAGCTGAAAAAAACTATTTTAAGATAGAAATTAGGTCTCAAGAGGACATTGAGAAAATTTCTAACTACTTTGGTAACACTTTTTAAATTTCTTTTACGAAAACCTACATTTTAATAAAATTTTATAATTCTTTTCGATAATATATAGTCAGTTTTAGTCAAACTAAACTGTAAAAAATATGGAGGAATGAATGTTAGACATAAGTCCTGTATTGTTGCTTGGTTCAGCAATCATCTTTCTTCTAGTTGTTGCTAGACTAAACAGTTGTTTATTCGTACCACTATTAAAGCATATGGACGATAGAGCAGAATCTATTAAAAAAGATTTAAAAGATGCTCAATCGAACTCTGCAAATGTAGATGGTATTTTAGAGGAAGCAAGTCATATTCTTGCTGAGGCTAAAAAAGAAGCGGCTGCTGTTAGAGAACAAGCATATACTGAAGCAAAAGAAGTAGCTGATGCAAAACTTGCAAGTGCTAAAGAAGAGCTTGAAGCTAAATCAGTTAATTTTTCTAAAGAATTAGAAGAAGAGGCGAAAGCTTTAAAAGAGTCGTTAGTAGCTGCAATGCCTCAATTTAATGAGAGCCTAAAAGCTAAGATTAGCTCAATTTAAAAGGGAGGTTGAAGTTGAAAAAATTATTATTGATTGGATTAGCAGCTTTAGCTCCTGTGGCGTTATTTGCTAATAGTGAAGGTGCGGAAACAGATATAATTCAAAGAACCGTTAACTTTATTATCTTTGCTGGAATTTTATGGTATTTACTTGCTGATAAGATTAAAGCATATTTTGCTGGAAGAACTGCTTCTATTCAAGCTGAGCTTGATAAAGTACAAGATTCTTTAAAAGCATCTCAAGATAAAGTTGAAGAAGCTAACAAAAAACTTGAAGAAGCTAAAGCCTTAGCAACAGAGATTGTTGATGGTGCAAAAGCTGATGTAGATTCAGTTAAGAAAAGAGTTTCAGATGCAGTAGATGCTGAAATCGCTAATTTAGAGAAAACTTTTGATGAAAGAATCAAAGTTGAAACATCGAAAACAAAGAGACAAATTGTTTCTGAAGTGCTTGATGAGCTATTAAGTTCAGAAAATGTTTCTTTAACTCAAGATGAGTTAGCAAACATTGTTCTTAAGAAGGTAGCGTAATGAATGATTTAATAGCAAAAAGATATGTAAAAGCATTATTGGATGGTAGAGATGTAGAGTCTGCAACTGCTATTTGTAATGATTTAAAAACTATCTCAGCAGCATTTTGTGATGAGAAGTTTAATTCAATACTTGCTTCATCTGAAGTTAAAAGTACTGAAAAAGTAGAATTGGTTATTTCATTTTTAGAAAAAAGTAGTGATGAGTTAAGTAACTTTATCAAACTACTTGGAACAAATAAAAGATTAGATCTAATTCCAGCAATTGTAACTGAATTAGAAACAAAAATCGCTAAAATGAATAATACATATACAGGTGTAGTTTACACTAACAAAGAATTAACTACTGACTATGTTTCTTCAATTGAGAAACAATTTAGTAAAAAATTTGATGTTAAGTTAACACTATCACAAAATGTTTGTGATTATGATGGTATCAAAGTAGATATTGATTCTCTTGGTGTTGAGATTTCGTTCTCTAAAGAGAGACTTAAATCACAAATGATTGATCATATTTTAAAAGCAGTTTAGAATTTATAAAGGAGAAATTGAATGGGTGCAAAAATTCAAGCAGACGAAATCAGTTCTATCATAAAAGAGAGAATTGATAACTTTGAATTAAATGTAGATGTAAATGAAACAGGTAAAATCATCTCTTTTGCAGATGGTATTGCTCAAGTTTATGGTCTTAAAAATGTTATGGCTGGGGAGCTTGTAGAGTTTGAAAATGGTGAGAGAGGTCTTGCTTCAAACTTAGAAGAGTCTTCAGTTGGTGTTGTTGTACTTGGATCTGGAGATGGTCTTAGAGAAGGTTCTTCTTGTAAAAGATTAGGTAAACTTCTAGAGACTCCAGTTGGTGAAGCTATGGTAGGTAGAGTTGTAAATGCTCTAGGTGACCCAATTGATGGTAAAGGTGCTATTGAATCTTCTGAATCAAGATTTGTTGAAGAAAAAGCTCCTGGAATCATGGCTAGAAAATCAGTACATGAACCACTACAAACTGGTATTAAAGCAATTGATGCACTAGTTCCAATAGGAAGAGGTCAAAGAGAGCTTATTATTGGTGATAGACAAACTGGTAAATCTACAGTTGCTATTGATACAATTCTTAACCAAAAAGGTGAAGATGTTGTTTGTATTTATGTTGCAATTGGTCAAAAAGCTTCTTCTGTTGCTTCTGTTGTTAGAACTTTAGAAGACTCTGGTGCTATGGACTATACAATTGTTGTAAATGCAGGTGCTTCTGAATCTTCAGCATTACAATTCTTAGCTCCTTATACAGGTGTTACTATTGGTGAGTATTTTAGAGATAACGGTAAACATGCGTTAATCGTTTATGATGATTTATCAAAACATGCGGTTGCATATAGAGAGATGTCTTTATTATTAAGAAGACCTCCAGGTAGAGAGGCATTCCCAGGGGATGTATTCTATCTACACTCAAGATTATTAGAAAGAGCTGCTAAAATGTCTGATGAAAATGGTGCTGGGTCTATGACTGCATTACCAATTATTGAGACACAAGCAGGAGACGTTGCGGCATATATTCCAACAAACGTTATTTCTATTACAGATGGTCAAATTTTCCTTGAAACAAACCTATTTAACTCAGGTATTAGACCTGCAATTAACGTTGGTTTATCAGTATCAAGGGTTGGTGGTGCTGCACAAATTAAAGCTACTAAACAAGTTGCTGGTACATTAAAATTATCACTTGCTCAGTTTAGAGAGTTAGAAGCATTTGCACAGTTCGCATCAGATCTTGATGAGTCTACTAGAAAAGAGTTAGAACTTGGTCAAAGAATGGTTGAAGTACTTAAACAAGGTGTTAATAAACCATTAGTTATTGAAAAACAAATTGTAATTATTTATGCTGGTACTAAAGGTTACTTAAATGATGTAGCTGTTGGTGATGTTGTTAAATATGAAGATGAGTTACACACTTTCATTGAGCAAAAATATGCAAATATTTTAGATGACATTAAATCTAAGAAAAAATTAGATGATGAAACAGAAACAGCATTAAAAGCTGCATTAGAAGAGTTTAAAACTGTTTTTAATGCTAAATAAGGATAGTCTATGGCTAACTTAAAAGAGATAAAATTAAAAATTGGAAGTGTTAAAAACACTCAGAAGACTACAAAAGCTATGAAGCTTGTATCTTCTGCAAAACTTACTAGAACTAGACAATTGTCTGAACAATCTAGAAGTTATGCAAAGAAGATTAATGCAGTACTTTCTGAGATCGCAAACAGAGTTAGCAATGTTCAAGATGGGGGAAATACTAATAAAGCATTTATCCCAGTTGAGAACCCAAAAACTGTTGATTTAGTTTTTGTAACTGCTGACAAAGGTCTTTGTGGTGGTTTTAACATGGCAACAATTAAAACAGTTAGTAAACTTGCAGCTGAGTATAAAGCAAAAGGTGCAAATGTAAGATATAGAGTAGCTGGAAGAAAAGGTGTTGATTATTTTACTTTCCAAGGTGAAGAATTAGCTCAAAAAGTTTCAGACTTATCTTCTGCTCCTGATTATGATAGAGCTGCTGAGTTTATTGGTGAAGTAGTTAAAGATTTCCAAAATGGTGAAACTGATAAAGTAATATTAGTTTACAATGGATTCTTGAATATGCTTACTCAAGAGATTAGAGTAACAGAGCTATTACCAATTAGCTTAGATAATGTTGAAGTTTCTGAAAATGAAACATCTATGTTAGAGATAGAACCAGATGATGATGAAGAAGTGTTAGAAGAATTAACAGGTAAATATATTGATTTCAATATGTATTACTCATTAATCGATTCTTTAGCAGCAGAGCACTCTGCTAGAATGCAAGCTATGGAAGCTGCAACTAATAATGCAAAAGATAGAGTTAACTCTTTAACAGTTGAATATAATAAAGCTAGACAAGCTGCAATTACAACAGAGCTGATAGAGATTATCAGTGGTGTTGAAGCATTAAAATAATACAAAGGAGCTGCCCGTATGAAAGGTAATATTATTCAGGTAATGGGTCCAGTAGTTGACGTAGAGTTCGACGGATACTTACCAGAAATTAATGAAGCAATCGAAGTTACATTAGCAGATGCTAATAAAGACAGATTAGTTCTTGAGGTTGCTGCACACATTGGAGATAGCAGAGTTAGAACTATTGCTATGGATATGACTGAAGGTTTACAAAGAGGTCAAGAGTGTACTGCACAAGGTGGACCAATTCAAGTTCCAGTTGGAGAAGCTGTACTTGGAAGAATTTTTAACGTAATTGGTGATCCAGTTGATGAAGGTGAAGCAATTCCTGAAGATACAACTAGATGGTCAATCCACAGAGCTGCTCCAACATTTGAAGAGCAATCTACAAAAACAGAAATGTTTGAAACAGGTATCAAAGTAGTTGATTTACTTGCACCATATTCAAAAGGTGGTAAAGTTGGACTATTCGGTGGTGCTGGTGTTGGTAAAACAGTTATTATTATGGAGCTTATCCATAATGTTGCGTTCAAACACTCTGGGTACTCAGTATTTGCTGGTGTTGGTGAAAGAACAAGAGAAGGTAATGACCTTTACTACGAAATGAAAGACTCTAATGTACTTGATAAAGTTGCATTATGTTATGGTCAAATGAGTGAGCCTCCAGGTGCAAGAAATAGAATTGCATTAACTGGTCTTACTATGGCTGAGTACTTCAGAGATGAAAAAGGTCTTGATGTACTTATGTTCGTTGATAACATCTTTAGATTTGCACAATCAGGTTCTGAGATGTCAGCATTATTAGGAAGAATTCCTTCAGCGGTTGGTTATCAACCAACACTTGCTTCAGAAATGGGTAAATTACAAGAAAGAATTACTTCAACTAATAAAGGTTCAATTACTTCTGTTCAAGCTGTTTATGTACCAGCAGATGACTTAACTGACCCGGCTCCTGCTTCAGTTTTTGCTCACTTAGATGCTACAACAGTACTTAACAGAAAAATTGCAGAAAAAGGTATCTACCCAGCGGTTGATCCACTAGATTCAACTTCAAGAATCTTAAGTGCAGATATCTTAGGTGAAGAGCACTATGCAGTAGCAAGAGGTGTTCAATCAGTACTTCAAAAATATAAAGATTTACAAGATATTATTGCAATTCTTGGTATGGATGAGTTATCTGAAGAAGATAAATTAGTTGTTGCTAGAGCTAGAAAAATTGAAAGATTCTTATCTCAACCATTCTTCGTTGCAGAAGTATTTACAGGTTCTCCTGGTAAATATGTTGAGTTAAAAGACACTATTGAAGGATTCAAAGGAATCTTAGATGGTAAATATGACGATATTCCAGAAATGGCATTCTATATGGTTGGTGGAATTGACGAGGTTTTAGCAAAAGCTGAAGGAATGAAATAATTAAAGGCGGCTTTATGGATACATTAAAATTATCGATAGTTGCACCAAATGGTCTAATTTTTAGTGATGATGTAAAAAGCGTTACTCTACCTGGAAAAGAGGGTGAGTTTGGTGTCCTTCCAGGACACGCGTCTTTAGTATCATCATTAACAGTTGGCGTAATTATTATTGAAAAAGCAGGTTCAACAGATGCAGTGGCTATTAACTGGGGACACGTAAAAGTTTCTGAAAGCTCTGTAGATGTTTTAGTTGATGGAGCAGTAGCACTTACTTCAGGTGCTGACTCTGAAATCGCTAAAAATATTGAAGCTGCAAAAGACTTAGTAAACTCTGTTAAAGATGCAAATGTATCATTAGCAGCAGTAGAAGCTAAAATTAATTCATTTGCATAGAATTAGTGTAGATGATTGATACAGCTTTAAATTATTTAAATAATGGCAGTGCAATAACACTTTTAGTGTTATTGACACTATCATTTTACTTCATTATATGTTTCTGGCTTTTTATTTATAGATTTTTATCTTTAAAATCTTTAATATTTAACGAAAGAAAATCTTTGGATGATTTAACATCTAGAAGTGCAACACTTAGTCCAATGTCTTCTTTAAATAAATGTTCAAACTCTGTACATACGAAAGAGATATTACATGCTTGTGAGATTAATATTATAAAAGATGCTAGTAGTGGTATTACTTGGTTATCTATTATTGCATCAACTTCACCATTTGTTGGTCTTTTTGGAACAGTAGTTGGTATATTAGAATCTTTCGCAAAGTTTTCAAATGAATCGAAAGTTGGATTTTCTGTTATTGCTCCTGCAATAAGTGAAGCATTAGTTGCAACAGCAGCTGGTATTTTTGTAGCTATATTTGCTTATACTTTTCATCAAATATTAGTAAGAAAAGTTTATGAGTTAAATACTTATTTAAAGGCACAATCTCAAATTTTAATTGCTAAAGGTTAAGAGTGTACGATTACAATCAAAAACCTGATTTAAATATTACACCATTAGTTGATATTATGCTAGTACTTTTAGCAATATTAATGGTAACTGCCCCTGTGATTGAGTTTGAAGAACCAATTAATCTTCCTAAAGGAAGTGCCTCAAAACAAATTCAAGCTGTAAAAAAAATTGATATAGTAGTAACTAAAAATAGGAAAGTATTGATAAATAAAAAAAGATACGATTTAGAAAATTTTTCTGATAACTTTTTACTTTTTGCAAAGGGTAAAGACAGAAAAACTCCTATCCATATTCGAGCAGAAAAAAGTTTAATTTATGATGATATAATGCATGTTTTAAAATCAGTAAAAGAGGCTGGTTTTTATAAAGTTGCATTAATAACTGATGGATAATCATGCAAGAAAAAGGTTATTTTTATCTAGCAGGTGTAATATCAGCTAGTTTATATTTACTAATCTGTTTATCTTTTTTAATTTATATAAATGCTCCAAAACCTAAAAAATATGATTCAAGCAAAACTACAGTTTTAGAATTAGATTTGATTTCTACAAAAGCAGATAAAAAAAGTGCTGCTCAAAAAACACCTCAAAAAGCTGAAAAGGTAGTTAAAAAATCAACTTCACGTTCATCTAAACAAAAAGCAGATTTTAAATCATTATTTGCAAATGTAAAAACTACTGCAAAAAAAGTTGAAGAAAAAGATGTAAATGCTGTAAAAGAATCTTTAGATCCAAGTAGATTTAAATCAAAGTTTCAAAAACAAAAGAAAACGGATAATAATACGGTTTCTAAACTTTTAAAAGATGTTAAAACAACAACTAATCTTCCATCAAATAGTTCTACTTCAAATGGTGAAGAGGATGAATATTTTTCAAAAATAAAAGAGATATTATGGCAAAGATGGAATCCAAAACTATTAGAATCAGGTCTTGTTGTAAAAGTTCTTGTAATGATTTCAAGTAGTGGACAGTTTGATTATAGAATAATGAAATATTCAAATGACCAACGTTTCGATGAATCATTAAAAGAGTTTTTGGAATCTCAAATTAATGAGCAATTCCCTAGACCAAAAATTAATTCAAAAGTTGATATTATTGTGAACTTTAAATCAGAAGGATAAATAAATGAATAGATTTTTATTTTTAATTATAGCTTTTACTACTTTTTTATTTGCTGCCGATGCAGAACTTGATATTGTTAAGAAAAGTACAAATTTACCAAAAATTGAAATTTCAGTTGCACCAGGTGCTATGAATAAAGAGTTAACAAACAAAGTTAAGAGATTAATTGAAAAAGACTTAAAAATTAGTGGACATTTTGATGTTATAGACTCAAATGAAGTTGTAGAGTTTAACAAATTGCCAAATATGTTAGCTTTATCAAATAAAGGAACAGATTTATTTTTAAATATAAGTTCAAGTGTTAGCGGTTTTGGAGGATATTCTGTTGACTTTAAATTATTTGATATTAATTCAAAACAACAAGTTTTATCTAAAACTTTATCAACTTCAAAAGAGGATAGATATCCTTTTTTAGCTCATAGAATTGCAATTGCCGTTAATAAACAATTAAATGCTCCATCAATTGATTGGATGGATAAATTTGTTATATTCTCTTTATATAAAGAAGCTAAAAAAGCTGATATTATTATTGCAGATTATACACTTAGCTTTCAACAACCAGTTATAAAAGGTGGTTTAAATATTTTCCCTAAATGGGCAGATAAGAAAAAAGGCGATTTTTATTACACTACATATGATAAAGGTATCCCTACACTTATAAAAACTAATCTTTATAATAGAAAAAAAGAAGTTATTATGAAAAGTGAGGGTATGGTTGTAGCATCTGATATAAGTAGTAATGGAAGAAAACTTTTAATTACTGCAAGTCCAGATTATCAACCAGACATTTATCTTTATGATACTCAAAGAAAAACAAAAACAAGATTAACAACATATAAAGGTATTGATGTTGGTGCACATTTTGTTGAAAATGATTCAAAAATTGTTTTTGTATCTGATAGATTAGGATATCCTAATATTTTTGCAAAAAAAATAGGTAATAGAGGTGTTGAAAGACTTGTATATCATGGTAGAAATAACTCTTCTGCAACAACATATAAAGATTATGTAGTTTATACAAGTAGAGAAAGAGATAATGAGTTTGGTAGTTATACATTTAATCTTTTCCTTATGTCAACTAAAAGTGATTTCTTAGAAAGATTAACTGCTAGTGGAAGTAATCAATTTCCTAAATTTTCTAAAGATGGAGAATCTATTATATTCTTAAAAAATATGAAAGGTAGAAGTTCTATTGGTATTATTAGATTAAATCAAGGTAAATCATTTCTTTCTCCTCTTAAGAATGGAAAAATTCAATCAATTGATTGGTAATTTTATAAACTAACAAAAAAAACTTACAAAAATATCCTAGTTTTAATATAATTTCACAAAGGAGTTATTATGAAACTAGGAATATCATCATGCCTATTAGGTACTATGTGTCGATATGATGGCGGTCATTCAAGAGATAGATTTATTGTTAATGAACTTTCAAATTATTTTGAATTTGAAGCATATTGTCCTGAAAAATTAGTTTTTCCAACTCCCAGACCTGCAATAAGACTAGTTAGAAGTAATGGTGAAGTTACTGTAAGAACTACAAATGAGAATGAAGATGTAACTAATACTATTACTGATATTTCAAAAGAATTAGTAAAGAAAATTGAAGATAATCAATTATGTGGATTTATACTTAAATCAAAATCTCCTACATGTGGAATGGAAAGAGTTAAAATATATCCAGATAAAAAAAATGGACAAAGTGAAAATGTTGGTGTAGGTGTATTTGCTAATGAATTAAAAAATAAGTTTCCTTATTTACCTATTGAAGAAGAGGGAAGGTTAGGTGACCCTTGGCTAAGGGAAAACTTTTTAATGCAAGTATTTGCGTATAAATCTTTACATATTTTTTTAGATTCAAAACCCTCTTTTAATGATTTAGTTAAATTTCACACCTCATATAAATACATGATATATTCTAAATCTCATAATTATTATAAAGAGTTAGGTAATATTGTGGCTAATCATGAAAAAGAATCAATTGAAATTGTTTTAGAAAAGTATAAAAAACTTTTTTTAGAAGCAATAGGTCAAAAAGGTACAATAAAAAATACCTATAATGTTTTACTTCATATATATGGATATTTTAAAAAAGTGATATCTAAAGAGGAAAAAGATGAGATTTTAGAATCTATTGAAGATTTTAAAAATGGGATAATTCCTTTAATTGCAGTAATTAAAATTATCAAACTTTATACAAATAAATTTGATATAGAATATTTAAAAACACAAATTTTCTTAAATCCATATCCCAAAGATTTAGCACTTAGATCAAAGGTAGAGGCATATAAATGAAACAAATACTTTGGTTTAGAAGAGATTTAAGGATTGAAGACTCAGCTTTATTAGAAAATGCACAAGGTGAAGTATTCCCTATATTTATTTTCGATATTGATATATTAGATAGTTTACCTTTTGATGATAAAAGGGTAAATTTTATTTATCAGTCAGTAATAGATTTAAAACAAAAATTATTGAAGATGAATTTAGATCTAGCAATCTTTTATGGAAAACCAAAAGAGATATTTAAAAATTTAAAAAAATTTGGCTTTGATGAAGTTTTATGTTCAGTTGATTTTGATTTTTATTCAAAAAAGCGAGATGATGAGATAGATAAAATAATACCTCTAAGACAATTTATTGATTCATTTATTTTAAATCCAGCAAATCATTTAAAAAATGATGGTACACCTTACAAAGTATTTACTCCCTTTTATAAATCTTTAGATTTATTAACTAATTCAAATAATATAGAACAAAGAAGCATATCAAAAAACATGGTTTTATTTCATTATGATTATACTGATGTCCCAACACTAGAAAGTATGGGATTTAAATTAGTAAATCTACCTAAAATATTAACAAATGGTGTTAAGGAACTCTTAGAAAAAATTCCTATGAAATTAAGTACTTACAAAGAAAATAGAGATTATTTTTATAAAGATGCCACTTCAAATCTTTCGGTGTTTTTAAGGTTTGGTATTATTTCTCCAGTTATGGTATTTAATTATGTTAGAAATTTAAAAGATAGTGATTTTTTTATTAGAGAATTATTTTGGAGAGAGTTTTATAATTATATTTTATTTCATTTTCCAAATTCAGAGTTTAATAATTTTAATAATATTGATATTAGTTGGAATGAAAACGAAGATGATTTTATAAGATGGTGTGAAGGTAATACTGGTGTTCCAATTATTGATGCAGCAATGAGACATTTAAATAGAACAGGATTTATGCATAATAGATTAAGAATGATAGTTGCATCTTTTTTAACAAAAAATCTATTTATAGATTGGAAAAAAGGTGAAAAATATTTTGCTTTGAAACTGTTAGATTATGAGGCAAGTTCAAATATAGGTTCATGGCAGTGGGGTGCTAGTACAGGAGCTGATGCTGCACCATATTTTAGAGTATTTAATCCATACACACAATCAAAAAAATTTGATGAAAAAGGGATTTTTATTAAATCTGTAATAAAAGAACTTAAAGATGTAGATTCAAGACTTTTCCATATAGAAAATGGTGTACAATCAAATCTTTTTATCTCTTATCCTAAAGCTATGGTTGATATATCTATATCTAGAAAAAGAGCAATAGAAAAGTTCAAAGAGGCAAAAAATGAAACTGTATGATTTGGCTGTTGTTGGCTCAGGTATAGGAGGAAGTATGATCGCCTCTTTAAATAAAGATAAAAATACAATAATATTTGAAAAAGATAAAAACCTTGGTGGTTGTGCTAGTACATTTAAGAGATACGGTTCATACTTTAACGCAGGAGCAACTACTTTTGTAGGTTATGAAGAAAATCATCCTATAAAAGAGATATTTGATAAAGCGAATTATAAACCAGATATTACCAAAAGTGATATAGCAATTAGAATAATACAAAATAAAAAAGTAATTGATAGAATTAAAGATTTTGATAAATTTATTGAAGATATAAATAAAGCTTACCCAAATAAAAATAACAAAATATTTTGGCAAAAGATTAAAGATATAGATGAAAAGTTTTGGCAATTAAAAAAGCTATATTATTCAAAATACTCACTAAATGCATATATCAAAACAATAAATTCTTTTATAGAGCTTTTTTTCAACTTTAATACTTATACATTTAAAAGTGCAAAAAGTTTTATAAAAGAGATTTTAGGGGATATCTCAAAAGAGTATCAAGATTTTATAGATGCTCAATTATTAATAACTTTGCAAACTACTTCAAAAGAGATAACGGTATTGTCTTTAGCTTTAGGACTAGCTTATCCTTTCCACGATGTTTTTTATGTAAATGGTGGAATGGGAAGTTTATTTGAAGGTTTATTAAATGATATTGACTTAAAACGAAAAGAGCAAATTGTAAAAATAATAAAAGAAAAAGACAAATTTAGACTTATTTCAAAAAAAGATGAGTATTTAACTTCAAATATAGTTTTAAACTCTACTATATATGATTGTGCAAATTTATTTGAAGATAAAGAGATTCAAAAATATTATCAAAGATTCTCTTTTAATAATCAAAGTGCTTTTGTTGTAAATTTTAATTTAGATACAAATGAAGATCTATTACACCATTATCAAATAATTTTAGATAAAAAAATTCCAAATACAATTTCAAACTCATTTTTTATCTCATTTAGTTCTAAAGATGATAAAAAAATGAGTAAGAATGGTTATAGTGTAACAATTTCAACACATACAAATGCTTCTTATTGGGAGAATATAAATAAAGATGAATATATAAAACAAAAAGCACTTTGTGAAAACTTTATTATCGATTCTTTTGTAGAACATTTTGAGAATATTAATAAAAAAGATATAATTAATATTTCAAGTGCCACTTCAAAAACTTTTAGAAGATATATAAATAGAGCTAATTGTGGTGGAAATGCAATAACACTTAAAAACATACTTCAACTACCAAGTTGTACAACTCCTTTTAAAGGTTTATATAATGTAGGTGATACAATTTTTGCTGGACAAGGTTGGCCTGGAATAGCAATTGGAGTGAAAGTATTAAATGAGGAATTAAATGGATAGTGTAAAGTTAAAAATTTCTTATAAAGATTGGCTTTATATTATTTTGATTGGTGCACTTTTTGGATTTTTAATATCTTTTTTATTTTTATTTTTAGATAAAAGTTTACTTGCAATAGGTACCGTATTTTTTAGTACTTGTAGTGCAATTAGTATATCTTTTTTTGCATTTATTTTTATTACTCTTTCAAATGAACTAATTTTACCTAAAGTCAAAGAAAAATTTTGGATACTTATCAGTTTTGTTTTTTCTTTTCTTTCTGGTTTTTTAGGGTTTTGTTTCAATTATTATATATTTAGTCAAACTAGTTTTCAAATCATTGAATTTATTTCAGAGTTTTGGTTATATATAAGTATTATAAGTGGTTTTTTAACTTTTTTAATAGGTTTAATCCTTCATCAATTTATTGCAACGAAATATAAAAATGAAAGTATAAATAGTGAGATATTAGAGAGTAAAATAAAAGCATTAGAGAGTGAATTAAATCCCCATTTTCTTTTTAATGCACTTAATTCTATATCAGAGTTAATATATCTTGATAAACAAAAAGCAGAAAAAGCAACATTAGATTTATCCAAATTTCTAAGAAATGCTATAAATAGAGATAGTTTAATACCTTTAAAGACTGAACTTGATATGGTAAAAACATATGTTGGTATTGAAAATATTAGATTTGATAATAATATTGAGCTTATAATTATTTCAAATATAAAAGATAAAGAGATAATAGTACCTAAATTTTCTATACAACTTTTGGTTGAAAATGCTATAAAGCATGGATATGACTCAAAAAAGTTAAATATTGAGATAAAAATTGATAATGATACTATTATAGTACTAAATAACGGTAAAATAAGTGAAAAGCTTATATTTGGTACGGGACTTACTAATCTAGAAAGAAGATTAGCTTTATTAAAAGTTGGTACTTTAAGTTATAGCACAGAAAATAATAAAATGAATTTTATTATTAACTTGGGGGAGAAATAATTTGAAAGTTTTAATAGTAGATGATGAAAAATTAGCTTTAAGTAGATTAAAAAGACTTTTAACTGAACAAGGCATAGAAGATATAATAGAGTGTGACTCTCCTATAAAAGCTATTACTGAAGTTGCAAAACAAAAAATTGATATAGCTTTTTTAGATATATCTATGCCTTCAATGAGTGGTTTAGAGTTAGCAAATAATCTTTTAGAAATAGATTCTAGTATTTTTATTGTGTTTCAAACAGCTTATGAAGAGTATGCTTTAGAAGCTTTTGAATCAGGTGGCATGGATTATATATTAAAACCAATTTCTAGTGAATCTATTAAAAAAAGTCTTGATAAAATATATAAATATACAGATAAAGTACTCGATGAAACAAAAAAAATTGTGGCAAAAAGAGGGAATAAAATCTATCTAATAGATATTAATGATATATATTATATAAAAGCCGACTTAGATGAAGTTATAATAAAAATAAAAAATGCAGATGCTTATTTAAGAAAAAAAATTGGTGATATGGAAAATATATTAAAAGGTAAAAATTTTTTTAGAGTACATAGATCGTATATAGTAAATGTGGATAAAATAAAGTCAATGCAAAGTGTTGAACAATCAAAACTAGAGATTAGTTTTAATGATATAGATGATATTGTGACAAGTTCAAAAGATGGAGCAAAAGAATTTAGAGAATACATAGAAAGTAGAACACTTTAACTATTAACTTACAAAAAAAATATACTAAATTGTTTGAATAGATATATAATGAAATAAACCTAAAAAGGAGTCTATAATGAAAACAATAGCAATTACAGGTTCAAGTGGATTTGTAGGTACAAGTCTAAAAAGTTTTTTTTCAAATATAGGTTTTAATGTAAGAGGAATAAAGCGAGAAGAGTTAAAAGATTCACAAAAACTTATTGATATAGTAGAAAACTCACAATTTATTATTAATTTAGCAGGTGCAAATATTATAAATAGATGGACAGACTCATATAAAAAACTTCTTTATACAAGTAGAATAGATACAACAAAAGCAATAGTTGAAGCTATGAAAAATGCAAAAGTAAAACCAGAATTATTTATTTCAACTTCTGCTGTGGGAATATATAATAATAAATCTTGTTATAAAGAAGATGAAGTTGAGTATTCAGATGATTTTTTAGCTAATGTTTGTAAAGAATGGGAAACAGAAGCCTTAAAAGCAAACGAATTTGGCATAAGAACAGCGATTTTTAGATTTGGAATTGTTTTAGGAAATGGTGGTGCTTTAAGTAAAATGTTACCTGCTTTTAAATTTGGTTTAGGTGGAAATATTGGTGATGGAAAACAATATTTCTCTTTTATTCATATAGAAGATTTACTAAGAGCATATAATCATGTTTATGAAAATAAAGAGTTAGATGGTGTATTCAATCTTGCAGCACCAATCTCAACTACAAATGAGGGTTTAACTAAAGCATTAGGAAAAGTTCTTCATAGACCAACTTTTTTTACAGTGCCACAATTTATGTTAAATCTTATATTTAGTGAAGGTGCAAAAGTTTTAACAGATGGACAATGTGCAATACCTCAAAGGCTTTTAGATAATGGATTTAAATTTAAATATGCTTCTATAGAAAATAGTTTAAAAAATTTGGTAGTATAAATTATGAAAAGATTTGAAAAAAGTATAATTTTAAACTGCACTTTACAAGAGGTGTTTGATTTCCATTTAGATGTAAATAATCTAAAAAGAATAACACCTCCAGATATGAAAGTTATACTTTTAAACGAAGTAATTAAAGTTGAGCAAGGAACAGTTTTAAAAATAAAAAGTATAAAAAATTTTATTCCTACTTATTGGGAAGTTGAAATTAAAAAAATCGATTCTCCCAATTTATTAGTTGATTATGCAATAAAATCTCCATTTAAATATTGGGAACATTCTCATATATTCACAAAAAGAGGAAATCAAGTTGAATTAAAAGATGTTGTTATCTATAAATTACCTTTTGGAAAACTTGGTAAACTATTTGATTTTTTTATAAAGAAAGAATTAAATAATATGTTTGAATTTAGACATCAAATAACAAAAAAAATACTATCTTCCAAAAAATTAGATTAATTAACATTTTATTTCTACGAAAAATTTAAATTTTTACATATTATCTTTTTTAAAAAAGGTAATATATGAAAAAAGCTGTTGTACTTATGAATATGGGAGGACCAAACAATTTAGATGAGGTAGAAGTATTTTTAAAAAATATGTTTAATGATAAATATATTATAGGTGCCCCTCAACCAATTAGAGCATTAATAGCATTTTTAATAATTAGTATGAGAAAAAATGAAGCAAAAAACAACTATAAATTATTAGGTGGAATCTCTCCTATAGTTGGACATACTAAGAGATTAGTTAGAAGGCTAGAAAAAAGATTAGAAAATATAGATGTATTTTATGAGATGAGATATACTCCCCCTTTTGCAAAAGAGATTGTAACAAATTTAAAAGATTATGATAGAGTATTTGCAATACCCATGTATCCACATTACTCTTCTACTACAACAAAATCGTCTATTGAAGATTTTAGAAAGTATGCAAAAAAGGCTAATCTAAAAGCTGAAATTAGAACAGTAGATTATTACTATTATAATACTAGTTATAATAAAGCAATTGTTGAACGTATAAAAGAAGCCTTAAAAGATGATAATTCAGAAGATTTTGAATTGATATTTTCTGCTCATGGTTTAACTCAAAGAACTATAGATAAAGGAGATCCTTATCAAGAACATATTCTAAAAAATGTAGAGTGTGCAAAAAAAGAATTAAAAAGTCAAAATATAAATTTCAAAAATATACATGTTGCATACCAATCAAGAGTTGGACCAATGGAATGGTTAAGACCATATTTAGAAGATAAATTAGAAGAAATTAAAAAATCAAAAAAAGTTTTAATATATCCAATATCGTTTACAGTAGATAATTCAGAAACAGAGTTTGAATTAGATATAGAATATAAGGAAGTGGCAGAAAATCATGGTTTTATAGATTATAGAGTAGCAAAAGTTGCAAATCATAACAGTTACTTTTTGGATACATTAGAAGAAATTATAACAAGTCTTGATATTTGAGTAATTGTTGATTAAGTTTAACTTTTGTAAAATCAAAGCAAAATTTATTAAAGGAAAGCAAATTATGAAAAAGTTAAGTATTTACGCTTTTTTAGTTGCAGCTGTACTTTTTACTGGTTGTAGCCAAAAAGAAGTTGAAGTTACTAATGAACCGGCACCACAAAACTCTGAGAGCGCGTTAAATAATGTTGAAGAAACTAATGTACAACAAGAAGTTGTTAATGATGAATTGTTAGAAAAAGCAGACAATGGATATTATTATATGATAAATGGTGAAAAAGTTTTCATTGAAAATATCTATTTTGCTTTTGATAAATATGATTTATCAGGTGATATGAAAGATGTTGCAAAATCAAATGCTGCAAAATTGGCAGCTGTTCAAGCTGGTACAACTATCAAAGTTGAAGGTAACTGTGATGAGTGGGGAACTGACGAATATAATTATGCTTTAGGTTTAAAAAGAGCAAAAGTTGTTAAAGACTTTTTAGTTATGGATGGTATTTCAGAATCTGCAGTAACAGTAGTAAGTTTTGGTGAGTCAAATCCAGCTTGTACTGAGAAAAATTCTGCTTGTTGGCAAAAAAACAGAAGATCTGAACACAAACTAGTTAAATAATAATTAATGTATAAAATTTTATTTATTACTCTTTTTATCGCTAGCACTTTTTTAAAAGCTGATGAGATTTCAGCTTTTGGTGCTGGAGATTTAAATTCGAAAAATCCATATGGATTAACATCTACTGAAAAAAATATTTTAAATAATAAAAAAACACTTGGAACAATAGATTCAAAAGTAAAAGATGTAAAATTGTCATTAGAATCTATAAGTGAAAGAATTGATGGATTAGAATCAATCTATGAAGGTGATTCTCAAAAGTTAAATGGTTCAGTATTAAAAATTAATGAAATAATTAAGAAAGTTGAAGAGAATTCAACATTAACAGAAAAACACACAAACGATATTGCAGACTTAAAAAATGTGTTGGCACAAATTTTAACAATGCAAGAAGATTATTCAAAAAGTCTTGAAACTCTTAAAAAAGCTGTTACAAGATTATCAACAAATGTTAATAAAATAAATAATAGTTATATCTCTGAAAAAGAGTTTAAATCAAATATGAATCAATTTATTACTAGAGCTGAATTTGAAGCTTTAAAAAAATCTTTAGGAATTCAAACTAGTGGTAAAAGTACAGCTAAGAGTAAATCTAAAAAGGTACTATCTCAAAAAGATAATGGTGAAATCTTAGATGAAGCTATTGCATTGTTTAAAAAGGATTATTTTACAAAAGCTATACCAATGTTTGAACATTTAGTAGCTGAAAATTATAAGCCTGCAACATGTAATTTTTATTTAGGTGAAATGTGGTATTACAGAAAAAAATATGATGATGCAATCTCATATTTTAAAACTTCGGCAATGTTATATGATAAAGCTTCATACATGCCAAAGCTTTTACTACATAGTGCTATATCTTTTGAAAAAATAAAAGATTTTAGTAATGCAGCTAATTTTTACAACTCTTTAATTGATATCTATCCAGATTCTAAAGAAGCTAAAGTAGCTGTTAAAAACTTATCAAATATAAAATAAAATTAATAAAAGGAAAAATATGTCAAAAGTAATTGGTTTTGAATATAGTTTAAAAGACGCAAATTCAGGTGAGCAACTTGATTCAAATGTTGGTGCTGCACCATTAGAATTTGTTTCTGGAAAAGGTCAAATTATTGCAGGTTTAGAAACTAAACTTGTAGAGATGTCAGAAAATGAATCAGCAGATGTTATGGTTCAACCTGCTGATGCTTATGGTGAATACAATGAAGAAGCAATGCAAACTCTTCCAAAAGAGCAGTTTGCTGGTATTGAATTAGCAGAAGGTATGACTCTATATGGTCAAGGTGAGCAAGGTGAAACTGTTCAAGTTACAGTTAAATCTTTCACAGACTCTGATGTTACTATTGATTATAATCATCCAATGGCTGGTAAAACTTTAATGTTCTCAGTTACTATTAAATCTTTAAGAGATGCAACTGAAGAAGAGATTCAAACTGGTGTTGTTGGTGGTATGGCAGCAATGGGTGGTTGTTGTGGTGGCGGTAGCCACGGAGAAAGTGAAGGTAGTTGTTGTTCAAGTGAAGGTGGACATGACCATGGACATTCTCACGGTGGTGGAGGATGTGGTTGTCACTAATCACAAATTAAATCTTAAAAAAAGCCCAAAAGTGATACTTTTGGGCTTTTTTATTTTATAGAGTATAAAAAAATAGTATAATACTGCTCATTTTTAAACAATCAAATTATAAAGGGTAATAATATGAAGAAAGTTGCATTTATTTTTCCAGGTCAAGGAAGTCAATCTATAGGTATGGGAAAAGACTTTTTTGAAAATAATGATATTGCAAAAGAGATGATTAAAAAAGCTAGTGACAGATTAAATATAGATTTTGAAAAACTACTTTTTGAAGAAAATGATAAATTAGGATTAACAGAATATACACAACCTGCTATTTTATTAGTAAGTTCAATTGCAAATAAGATATTTAAAGATAAATGTGATATTCAACCTGAATTTGTTTTAGGACATTCACTTGGAGAATTTTCAGCATTAGTTGCAGCGGGTGCAATTGATTATTTAGATGCAATAGAATTAGTACATAAAAGAGGGCAATTTATGACTGAGGCTTGTTCAGATGGTGGAGCAGGGATGATGGCATTAGTTGGTATAGATGATAAAGTTGCAGAAGATATTTGTGAAGCTCAAAGAAAAGAGGGTAAACAAGTTTGGCCAGCAAACTATAATCAAGATGGGCAATTAGTACTAGCAGGAATTAAAGCTGATTTAGAAAGTCTAGTAGACACATTTAAAGAAGCTGGAGCAAAAAGAGCTATTGTATTAGATATGTCAGTTGCAAGCCATTGTGAATTACTTACAAGTGCAGTTGAAAATTTAAGACCATATTTAGATGAATATTTAAAAGATGAATTTTTGCCAGTAATTTCAAATGTTACGGCACAAGAATATACAACTAAAGATGAAGCGATTGAGTTATTATCTTCTCAATTAACAAGTCCAGTAAAGTATAAACAAAGTGTTGCTTCAAATGCTCAAAAAGTAGATGCATTTATTGAGTTTGGTAATGGAGTAGTTTTAAAAGGACTAAACAGAAAAATTTGTAAAGGAACACCAACACTAAATGTAAGTGATATGGCATCTTTAGAAAAAGTGATTGAAGAGGTAAATGCATAAGATGAAAAAATTAGCAATTATGGGAGCTATGGAAGAGGAAATTGAACCTTTATTATCTCACTTTAACAATGTAAAAATTACAGAGTTTGCAAAAAATAAATATTATGAAGTATCTTATAATGGTTTAGATATTGTTATTGCATACTCTAAGATAGGAAAAGTATTTGCAAGTTTAACAGCTAGTACACTAATTGAAAAATTTGGATGTGATACACTTTTATTTTCAGGAGTTGCAGGTGCAATAAATCCTAAACTTAAAATTGGTGACTTGATAATTGCAGATAAGTTATGTCAACATGATCTAGATATTACTGCCTTTGGTCATCCTCATGGCTTTGTTCCTGGTGGCGATGTATTTATTGAAACTTCTAAAGAATTAAGAGAAGTAGCAAAAGAGGTTGCTTTAGAAAATTCATTAAATGTTTTAGAAGGAACAATAGCTACTGGAGATCAATTTGTACATTCATCAGAGAGAAAAAATTTTATAGAAAATACATTTAAAGCAGATGCTTTAGAGATGGAAGGTGCAAGTGTTGCGGTTATATGTGATTCTTTAGATGTACCATTTTTCATATTAAGAGCAATTTCGGATGCTGCAGATGGTGGAGCTGATATAGATTTTGATGAATTTTTAAAATCTAGTGCAAAAGAATCAGCAGATTATCTTCTTAAAATTGTTGATAAATTAAATAAATAGGTTTAAACCTATTTATTTAAAATTAATTTTACTTTATACAAAAACAATCCTAATCAATTAAAAAATATAAACACTCCCCAATATATAGGCTTTTTATAAAAATAAGAAAATACTTAAAGAGAGCAAAAAAGTAAAAAAGCAGATTTTTTTCAAAATTTAAGCCAGGAATAAGAAAAAACCCTTGACAAGCGTTAAAAAATCTATTATAATTCCCGTCCAATTTCAGAGGAACGACACAAAGTTTTGAAGAGATGGATGATCTTTAACAACGAAGGTTTGTAAGAAGAAGTAATTTTTATAAACCGAATATGATAACACAAAATATAACAACAAGAATATAAGTAAATTATATCCTTGTCTATTTAAGAAACATAAAGCTAAGCTTTACAAATGAGATTTAGTTTTGTTACAAAAGTAATAAAACATAAGTCAGAGAATTAAACATTCATAATATTATGGAGAGTTTGATCCTGGCTCAGAGTGAACGCTGGCGGCGTGCCTAACACATGCAAGTCGAACGAGAACGGACTTAAGCTTGCTTAAGTTGTCAGCTAAGTGGCGCACGGGTGAGTAATGTATAGTTAACCTGCCCTCTAGAAAGGAATAACAGATGGAAACGTCTGCTAATGCCCTATATGCCTTTAATTCATAAGAATGCAAGGGAAACGCTTTAGTGCTAGAGGATGGGACTGTATGGTATCAGATAGTTGGTGAGGTAATGGCTCACCAAGTCAATGACGCCTAACTGGTTTGAGAGGATGATCAGTCACACTGGAACTGAGACACGGTCCAGACTCCTACGGGAGGCAGCAGTGGGGAATATTGCACAATGGAGGAAACTCTGATGCAGCAACGCCGCGTGGAGGATGACACTTTTCGGAGCGTAAACTCCTTTTATATAGGAAGATAATGACGGTACTATATGAATAAGCACCGGCTAACTCCGTGCCAGCAGCCGCGGTAATACGGAGGGTGCAAGCGTTACTCGGAATCACTGGGCGTAAAGAGCGTGTAGGCGGATAGATAAGTCAGAAGTGAAATCCAATAGCTCAACTATTGAACTGCTTTTGAAACTGTCTATCTAGAATATGGGAGAGGTAGATGGAATTTCTGGTGTAGGGGTAAAATCCGTAGAGATCAGAAGGAATACCGATTGCGAAGGCGATCTACTGGAACATTATTGACGCTGAGACGCGAAAGCGTGGGGAGCAAACAGGATTAGATACCCTGGTAGTCCACGCCCTAAACGATGTACACTAGTTGTTGCGATGCTAGACATTGCAGTAATGCAGTTAACACATTAAGTGTACCGCCTGGGGAGTACGGTCGCAAGATTAAAACTCAAAGGAATAGACGGGGACCCGCACAAGCGGTGGAGCATGTGGTTTAATTCGACGATACGCGAAGAACCTTACCTGGACTTGACATTTACAGAATGATTTAGAGATAGATTAGTGTCTGCTTGCAGAAACTGTAGGACAGGTGCTGCACGGCTGTCGTCAGCTCGTGTCGTGAGATGTTGGGTTAAGTCCCGCAACGAGCGCAACCCACGTCGTTAGTTGCTAACAGTTCGGCTGAGAACTCTAACGAGACTGCCTGGGCAACCAGGAGGAAGGTGTGGACGACGTCAAGTCATCATGGCCCTTACGTCCAGGGCTACACACGTGCTACAATGGGGCATACAAAGAGCAGCGATACCGCGAGGTGGAGCAAATCTCAAAAATGCCTCCCAGTTCGGATAGTAGTCTGCAACTCGACTACTTGAAGTTGGAATCGCTAGTAATCGTAGATCAGCAATGCTACGGTGAATACGTTCCCGGGTCTTGTACTCACCGCCCGTCACACCATGGGAGTTGAACTCATTCGAAGCGGGGATGCTAAAGTAGCTACCCTCCACAGTGGATTCAGCGACTGGGGTGAAGTCGTAACAAGGTAACCGTAGGAGAACCTGCGGTTGGATCACCTCCTTTCAGAGAAGAGAAGTTAGATTCGTTTCTAACTTCCAAAGCAATCAAAGAGATTGCAGTTATCATGTTCGGTTTATAAAGATTATTTCAAAGAATAGGTGAAGAATGGGCCTATAGCTCAGCTGGCTAGAGCGCTCGACTGATAATCGTGAGGTCCCAGGTTCAAGTCCTGGTAGGCCCACCATATAATAATCTGATTAGTATGTGGGGATATAGCTCAGCTGGGAGAGCGCCTGCCTTGCACGCAGGAGGTCAGCGGTTCGATCCCGCTTATCTCCACCATCTATTTAAGCAAATCAAGTTAAAAGAGTTAGCTAAATTTTAATATAAATTCTAAAGAGAATAGAATTTATATTAGGATTTATCCTAAACTGTTATGCAAATAACAATGATATTTAAAAACATAATGTTAAAGTCTTTAATTTTTTCGTTTAATGATCTTTCGTATGAAGATTATTAAAAAAAACAAAAAAATTTCATATCTAAAAATGATTATGTTAATAATTAAGATTATTAATATAAAAAGTATAGATAGACACAACTGTTTTATTGAGTTTTAGATTCAATAAGATAGTAGCCAAGGAATAATTATTCAAAAAGGTTAAAGTAAGAAATTACTTTATTCTCAAATAAAATAAGCTATAAAGGGCTAATGGTGGATGCCTAGACTGTAAGAGGCGATGAAGGACGTACTAGACTGCGATAAGCATTGGGGAGCCGTCAAGAGGCTTTGATCCAGTGATTTCCGAATGGGACAACCCAGCATGTTATGCATGTTATCCTTTCGAGGAGGCGAACCTGGTGAAGTGAAACATCTCAGTAACCAGAGGAAAAGAAATCAATTGAGATTCCCAAAGTAGCGGCGAGCGAAATGGGATTAGGGCATTAAGTGATAGCATTTTAAATAGGTGAACAAACTGGAAAGTTTGAGCATAGAAGGTGAAACTCCTGTAACCGAAATTTTTAATGTGGTACTAGGCTTAAGAACGAGTAGGACGGAACACGTGATATTTTGTCTGAATATGGGAGGACCACCTTCCAACCCTAAATACTACTTACAGATCGATAGTGAACAAGTACCGTGAGGGAAAGGTGAAAAGTACCCCAGTGAGGGGAGTGAAATAGAACCTGAAACCATTAGCTTACAATCATTCGGAGCCCTATGATTTATCAGGGTGACGGACTGCCTTTTGCATAATGAGCCTGCGAGTTGTGGTATCTGGCAAGGTTAAGCCAAGTGTGAAGCCGTAGCGAAAGCGAGTCTTAATAGGGCGAATTAGTCAGATGCTGCAGACCCGAAACGAAGTGATCTATCCATGAGCAGGTTGAAGCTGGTGTAAGAGCTAGTGGAGGACCGAACCGGTAGGCGTTGAAAAGTCTTCGGATGACTTGTGGATAGGGGTGAAAGGCCAATCAAACTTCGTGATAGCTGGTTCTCTCCGAAATATATTTAGGTATAGCCTTATGTAGTAACATATAGGGGTAGAGCACTGAATGGGCTAGGGCTGCTTACCGCGGTACCAAACCCTATCAAACTTCGAATACTATATGCGTAATCATAGGAGTCAGGCGTAGGGTGATAAAATCCTATGTCGAGAGGGGAACAACCCAGACTAACAGCTAAGGTCCCTAAGTTACATCTAAGTGGAAAACGATGTGGAGTTACTGTGACAACCAGGAGGTTGGCTTAGAAGCAGCCACCCTTTAAAGAAAGCGTAACAGCTCACTGGTCTAGTGATTCTGCGCGGAAAATATAACGGGGCTAAGATGTACACCGAAGCTTTAGACTTGATTTATCAAGTGGTAGGAGAGCGTTCTATTCAGCGTAGAAGATGTACCGGTAAGGAGCGTTGGAGCGGATAGAAGTGAGCATGCAGGCATGAGTAGCGAGAATTAAGGTGAGAATCCTTAACGCCGAAAACCCAAGGTTTCCTACGCGATGCTCGTCATCGTAGGGTTAGTCGGGTCCTAAGTCGAGTCCGAAAGGGGTAGACGATGGCAAATTGGTTAATATTCCAATACCAACAAATAAGCGCGATGTGGGGACGCATAGAGTTAATCGAGCTCACTGATGGAATAGTGGGTCGAAGGACGTAGGTTGATACTTAGGCAAATCCGGGTATCGTTAGACCGAGATCTTACAGGCTCTTGACACTCTTCGGAGGAGATAGAGAATCGATGATACTGTCGTGCCAAGAAAAGCCACTAAGTATATTATTTGTTGCCCGTACCGTAAACCGACACAGGTGGGTGGGATGAGTATTCTAAGGCGCGTGGAAGAACCCTGGTTAAGGAACTCTGCAAACTAGCACCGTATCTTCGGTATAAGGTGTGCCTACTCCGGTATAGAGACTTGCTCTCGAAAGCTGGAAAGGTTGCAACAAAGAGTCCCTCCCGACTGTTTACCAAAAACACAGCACTTTGCTAACACGTAAGTGGATGTATAAGGTGTGACGCCTGCCCGGTGCTCGAAGGTTAACTGATGATGTTAGCGCAAGCGAAGCATTTGATTGAAGCCCGAGTAAACGGCGGCCGTAACTATAACGGTCCTAAGGTAGCGAAATTCCTTGTCGGTTAAATACCGACCTGCATGAATGGCGTAACGAGATGGGAGCTGTCTCAACCAGGGATCCAGTGAAATTGTAGTGGAGGTGAAAATTCCTCCTACCCGCGGAAAGACGGAAAGACCCCGTGCACCTTTACTACAGCTTGACACTGTAGCTTGGATATTCATGTGCAGGATAGGTGGGAGGCTTTGAAACTTGGACGCTAGTACAAGTGGAGCCAACCTTGAGATACCACCCTTGAATATTTGAGTTACTAACTGCGAGAAGTTATCCTTCTTCAGGACAATGTCTGGTGGGTAGTTTGACTGGGGCGGTCGCCTCCTAAAAAGTAACGGAGGCTTACAAAGGTTAGTTCATGGCGGATGGAAATCGCCAGTTGAGTATAATGGCAAAAACTAGCTTGACTGTGAGACATACAAGTCGAACAGAGACGAAAGTCGGTCATAGTGATCCGGTGGTTCTGTGTGGAAGGGCCATCGCTCAAAGGATAAAAGGTACGCCGGGGATAACAGGCTGATCTCCCCCAAGAGCTCACATCGACGGGGAGGTTTGGCACCTCGATGTCGGCTCATCGCATCCTGGGGCTGGAGCAGGTCCCAAGGGTATGGCTGTTCGCCATTTAAAGCGGTACGCGAGCTGGGTTCAGAACGTCGTGAGACAGTTCGGTCCCTATCTTCCGTGGGCGTAGGAAAGTTGAAGAGATTTGTCCCTAGTACGAGAGGACCGGGATGAACGTACCACTAGTGTACCAATTGTTCTGCCAAGGGCATCGTTGGGTAGCTACGTACGGATGTGATAAGAGCTGAAAGCATCTAAGCTCGAAGCCAACTCTAAGATGAACTTTCCCTGAAGATCCCAGCAAGACTAGCTGGTTGATAGGCTAGATGTGTAAGCGTTGAAAGACGTTTAGCTGACTAGTACTAATAGATCGTTTGGCTTTTTTTAAACTATTTCTTGGTTTACTATCTTATTGAGTTTAACTCAGTATTGTGTCAAAGACTTAACATTATAATTTTTATAACTCATAAATGTGAGTACAGAGCAAACTTTTAAAGTTTGTTTGATACTCATATTGCTGGTGGTTATAGCGAGGTGGAAATACCCGGCTCCATTCCGAACCCGGAAGTCAAGCACCTCTGCGCTGATAATACTGCAGGTTTCACTTGTGGAAACGTAGGCCGCTGCCAGCTCTTGAGTGTTTTTTAAGCTTTTAGTTTATTCATCTCTATTTGATGTTTAAGCTATGAGCTTTTTTTTTGCTCTTTTTTTCTTCACTTTTTTTTCTTCTACTTACTATGGTTTTACTTTCCTCCTTTTTTTACCCTTTGCTTTTTATTTATCTTTATTTCCATTCCCTATACTCTTTATTAGTTCTTTTTATTTCTTTATGAATCGAGATAATAAATTTTTTATATATTTTCAAGTTTTTATCAATGGTTACCACTTGATTCACTTTTATAAATTAGTATTATTAATTGATACTTAAATTTCTTAATTGAATAAAAATTAATACTAAAAACAATAAATAATTAGGGCAGATATCATATGGAGGAGAAGGGAGAGTATATTCAAGATTAAGTAGTAAAGAAAATGAAGCAAATAGATATGAGATAGAAGAAAGATGTAAAATAGAGATAATAACAAAGAGTAAAGAGAAGAGAGAAATAATAATAGAAGGGAAGAGTGGATATGTATATAAAGGTAAAAGACCTTAAAATGTGGGCTAAAAGAGTAAAAAAAAATAACAAAGAAAAAAAGAGAAGATAAAAAGAGCAAAAACTTTCAAAATTTAAGCCAGGAATAAGAAAAAACCCTTGACAAGCGTTAAAAAATCTATTATAATTCCCGTCCAATTTCAGAGGAACGACACAAAGTTTTGAAGAGATGGATGATCTTTAACAACGAAGGTTTGTAAGAAGAAGTAATTTTTATAAACCGAATATGATAACACAAAAATATAACAACAAGAATATAAGTAAATTATATCCTTGTCTATTTAAGAAACATAAAGCTAAGCTTTACAAATGAGATTTAGTTTTGTTACAAAAGTAATAAAACATAAGTCAGAGAATTAAACATTCATAATATTATGGAGAGTTTGATCCTGGCTCAGAGTGAACGCTGGCGGCGTGCCTAACACATGCAAGTCGAACGAGAACGGACTTAAGCTTGCTTAAGTTGTCAGCTAAGTGGCGCACGGGTGAGTAATGTATAGTTAACCTGCCCTCTAGAAAGGAATAACAGATGGAAACGTCTGCTAATGCCCTATATGCCTTTAATTCATAAGAATGCAAGGGAAACGCTTTAGTGCTAGAGGATGGGACTGTATGGTATCAGATAGTTGGTGAGGTAATGGCTCACCAAGTCAATGACGCCTAACTGGTTTGAGAGGATGATCAGTCACACTGGAACTGAGACACGGTCCAGACTCCTACGGGAGGCAGCAGTGGGGAATATTGCACAATGGAGGAAACTCTGATGCAGCAACGCCGCGTGGAGGATGACACTTTTCGGAGCGTAAACTCCTTTTATATAGGAAGATAATGACGGTACTATATGAATAAGCACCGGCTAACTCCGTGCCAGCAGCCGCGGTAATACGGAGGGTGCAAGCGTTACTCGGAATCACTGGGCGTAAAGAGCGTGTAGGCGGATAGATAAGTCAGAAGTGAAATCCAATAGCTCAACTATTGAACTGCTTTTGAAACTGTCTATCTAGAATATGGGAGAGGTAGATGGAATTTCTGGTGTAGGGGTAAAATCCGTAGAGATCAGAAGGAATACCGATTGCGAAGGCGATCTACTGGAACATTATTGACGCTGAGACGCGAAAGCGTGGGGAGCAAACAGGATTAGATACCCTGGTAGTCCACGCCCTAAACGATGTACACTAGTTGTTGCGATGCTAGACATTGCAGTAATGCAGTTAACACATTAAGTGTACCGCCTGGGGAGTACGGTCGCAAGATTAAAACTCAAAGGAATAGACGGGGACCCGCACAAGCGGTGGAGCATGTGGTTTAATTCGACGATACGCGAAGAACCTTACCTGGACTTGACATTTACAGAATGATTTAGAGATAGATTAGTGTCTGCTTGCAGAAACTGTAGGACAGGTGCTGCACGGCTGTCGTCAGCTCGTGTCGTGAGATGTTGGGTTAAGTCCCGCAACGAGCGCAACCCACGTCGTTAGTTGCTAACAGTTCGGCTGAGAACTCTAACGAGACTGCCTGGGCAACCAGGAGGAAGGTGTGGACGACGTCAAGTCATCATGGCCCTTACGTCCAGGGCTACACACGTGCTACAATGGGGCATACAAAGAGCAGCGATACCGCGAGGTGGAGCAAATCTCAAAAATGCCTCCCAGTTCGGATAGTAGTCTGCAACTCGACTACTTGAAGTTGGAATCGCTAGTAATCGTAGATCAGCAATGCTACGGTGAATACGTTCCCGGGTCTTGTACTCACCGCCCGTCACACCATGGGAGTTGAACTCATTCGAAGCGGGGATGCTAAAGTAGCTACCCTCCACAGTGGATTCAGCGACTGGGGTGAAGTCGTAACAAGGTAACCGTAGGAGAACCTGCGGTTGGATCACCTCCTTTCAGAGAAGAGAAGTTAGATTCGTTTCTAACTTCCAAAGCAATCAAAGAGATTGCAGTTATCATGTTCGGTTTATAAAGATTATTTCAAAGAATAGGTGAAGAATGGGCCTATAGCTCAGCTGGCTAGAGCGCTCGACTGATAATCGTGAGGTCCCAGGTTCAAGTCCTGGTAGGCCCACCATATAATAATCTGATTAGTATGTGGGGATATAGCTCAGCTGGGAGAGCGCCTGCCTTGCACGCAGGAGGTCAGCGGTTCGATCCCGCTTATCTCCACCATCTATTTAAGCAAATCAAGTTAAAAGAGTTAGCTAAATTTTAATATAAATTCTAAAGAGAATAGAATTTATATTAGGATTTATCCTAAACTGTTATGCAAATAACAATGATATTTAAAAACATAATGTTAAAGTCTTTAATTTTTTCGTTTAATGATCTTTCGTATGAAGATTATTAAAAAAAACAAAAAAATTTCATATCTAAAAATGATTATGTTAATAATTAAGATTATTAATATAAAAAGTATAGATAGACACAACTGTTTTATTGAGTTTTAGATTCAATAAGATAGTAGCCAAGGAATAATTATTCAAAAAGGTTAAAGTAAGAAATTACTTTATTCTCAAATAAAATAAGCTATAAAGGGCTAATGGTGGATGCCTAGACTGTAAGAGGCGATGAAGGACGTACTAGACTGCGATAAGCATTGGGGAGCCGTCAAGAGGCTTTGATCCAGTGATTTCCGAATGGGACAACCCAGCATGTTATGCATGTTATCCTTTCGAGGAGGCGAACCTGGTGAAGTGAAACATCTCAGTAACCAGAGGAAAAGAAATCAATTGAGATTCCCAAAGTAGCGGCGAGCGAAATGGGATTAGGGCATTAAGTGATAGCATTTTAAATAGGTGAACAAACTGGAAAGTTTGAGCATAGAAGGTGAAACTCCTGTAACCGAAATTTTTAATGTGGTACTAGGCTTAAGAACGAGTAGGACGGAACACGTGATATTTTGTCTGAATATGGGAGGACCACCTTCCAACCCTAAATACTACTTACAGATCGATAGTGAACAAGTACCGTGAGGGAAAGGTGAAAAGTACCCCAGTGAGGGGAGTGAAATAGAACCTGAAACCATTAGCTTACAATCATTCGGAGCCCTATGATTTATCAGGGTGACGGACTGCCTTTTGCATAATGAGCCTGCGAGTTGTGGTATCTGGCAAGGTTAAGCCAAGTGTGAAGCCGTAGCGAAAGCGAGTCTTAATAGGGCGAATTAGTCAGATGCTGCAGACCCGAAACGAAGTGATCTATCCATGAGCAGGTTGAAGCTGGTGTAAGAGCTAGTGGAGGACCGAACCGGTAGGCGTTGAAAAGTCTTCGGATGACTTGTGGATAGGGGTGAAAGGCCAATCAAACTTCGTGATAGCTGGTTCTCTCCGAAATATATTTAGGTATAGCCTTATGTAGTAACATATAGGGGTAGAGCACTGAATGGGCTAGGGCTGCTTACCGCGGTACCAAACCCTATCAAACTTCGAATACTATATGCGTAATCATAGGAGTCAGGCGTAGGGTGATAAAATCCTATGTCGAGAGGGGAACAACCCAGACTAACAGCTAAGGTCCCTAAGTTACATCTAAGTGGAAAACGATGTGGAGTTACTGTGACAACCAGGAGGTTGGCTTAGAAGCAGCCACCCTTTAAAGAAAGCGTAACAGCTCACTGGTCTAGTGATTCTGCGCGGAAAATATAACGGGGCTAAGATGTACACCGAAGCTTTAGACTTGATTTATCAAGTGGTAGGAGAGCGTTCTATTCAGCGTAGAAGATGTACCGGTAAGGAGCGTTGGAGCGGATAGAAGTGAGCATGCAGGCATGAGTAGCGAGAATTAAGGTGAGAATCCTTAACGCCGAAAACCCAAGGTTTCCTACGCGATGCTCGTCATCGTAGGGTTAGTCGGGTCCTAAGTCGAGTCCGAAAGGGGTAGACGATGGCAAATTGGTTAATATTCCAATACCAACAAATAAGCGCGATGTGGGGACGCATAGAGTTAATCGAGCTCACTGATGGAATAGTGGGTCGAAGGACGTAGGTTGATACTTAGGCAAATCCGGGTATCGTTAGACCGAGATCTTACAGGCTCTTGACACTCTTCGGAGGAGATAGAGAATCGATGATACTGTCGTGCCAAGAAAAGCCACTAAGTATATTATTTGTTGCCCGTACCGTAAACCGACACAGGTGGGTGGGATGAGTATTCTAAGGCGCGTGGAAGAACCCTGGTTAAGGAACTCTGCAAACTAGCACCGTATCTTCGGTATAAGGTGTGCCTACTCCGGTATAGAGACTTGCTCTCGAAAGCTGGAAAGGTTGCAACAAAGAGTCCCTCCCGACTGTTTACCAAAAACACAGCACTTTGCTAACACGTAAGTGGATGTATAAGGTGTGACGCCTGCCCGGTGCTCGAAGGTTAACTGATGATGTTAGCGCAAGCGAAGCATTTGATTGAAGCCCGAGTAAACGGCGGCCGTAACTATAACGGTCCTAAGGTAGCGAAATTCCTTGTCGGTTAAATACCGACCTGCATGAATGGCGTAACGAGATGGGAGCTGTCTCAACCAGGGATCCAGTGAAATTGTAGTGGAGGTGAAAATTCCTCCTACCCGCGGAAAGACGGAAAGACCCCGTGCACCTTTACTACAGCTTGACACTGTAGCTTGGATATTCATGTGCAGGATAGGTGGGAGGCTTTGAAACTTGGACGCTAGTACAAGTGGAGCCAACCTTGAGATACCACCCTTGAATATTTGAGTTACTAACTGCGAGAAGTTATCCTTCTTCAGGACAATGTCTGGTGGGTAGTTTGACTGGGGCGGTCGCCTCCTAAAAAGTAACGGAGGCTTACAAAGGTTAGTTCATGGCGGATGGAAATCGCCAGTTGAGTATAATGGCAAAAACTAGCTTGACTGTGAGACATACAAGTCGAACAGAGACGAAAGTCGGTCATAGTGATCCGGTGGTTCTGTGTGGAAGGGCCATCGCTCAAAGGATAAAAGGTACGCCGGGGATAACAGGCTGATCTCCCCCAAGAGCTCACATCGACGGGGAGGTTTGGCACCTCGATGTCGGCTCATCGCATCCTGGGGCTGGAGCAGGTCCCAAGGGTATGGCTGTTCGCCATTTAAAGCGGTACGCGAGCTGGGTTCAGAACGTCGTGAGACAGTTCGGTCCCTATCTTCCGTGGGCGTAGGAAAGTTGAAGAGATTTGTCCCTAGTACGAGAGGACCGGGATGAACGTACCACTAGTGTACCAATTGTTCTGCCAAGGGCATCGTTGGGTAGCTACGTACGGATGTGATAAGAGCTGAAAGCATCTAAGCTCGAAGCCAACTCTAAGATGAACTTTCCCTGAAGATCCCAGCAAGACTAGCTGGTTGATAGGCTAGATGTGTAAGCGTTGAAAGACGTTTAGCTGACTAGTACTAATAGATCGTTTGGCTTTTTTTAAACTATTTCTTGGTTTACTATCTTATTGAGTTTAACTCAGTATTGTGTCAAAGACTTAACATTATAATTTTTATAACTCATAAATGTGAGTACAGAGCAAACTTTTAAAGTTTGTTTGATACTCATATTGCTGGTGGTTATAGCGAGGTGGAAATACCCGGCTCCATTCCGAACCCGGAAGTCAAGCACCTCTGCGCTGATAATACTGCAGGTTTCACTTGTGGAAACGTAGGCCGCTGCCAGCTCTTGAGTGTTTTTTAAGCTTTTAGTTTATTCATCTCTATTTGATGTTTAAGCTATGAGCTTTTTTTTTGCCCTCTTTTTTCTCCTTCTTTACTTTTTTTATTACTTTTTAGTCTCTAGTCTTTTTTTTCTTCTGCTTACTATGGTTTTACTTACCCTTTTTTATTTTCACTTTTTATCTTGGTTATATTAAGTATAAACTAAGTCAGTCAAGGCTAAAATTTTCAACTTAATTTATTGTGCCCGCATAGCTCCAACGGTAGAGCAATTGCATGGTAAGCAAGAGGTTGCAGGTTCGATTCCCGCTGTGGGCACCAGATTTAATTCTTTTAATTAGAAAAGGGGATTTTATGTATACACTACTTTTCTAATATTATCTTTATCACGATTTCTATATTCATCATATAGTTTTTGATATTTTAGTTTATCATTGTAGGTAATGGGTGTCCTGATTGATTTATATTCAATAAGTTTTTCATTTTTATATACACCACTGATTGTTGCAAAAACCCAATAGTACCCAGAGTCTTTTCTTAGGTTTTTTATAACACCTTCCCATCTTTGGTTTCTTTTAAGTTTTTTCCATATTTGTTTAAAAACTCTTTTTGGCATATCTGGATGTCTTACTATATTATGTGGTTTTCCTATTAATTCTTCAATCTTATATCCACTTATATATGCAAATGTTTCATTTGCATATGTAATATTACCTTTTAAATCTGTCCTTGAGATAATTAATTCATTTTTTGGTACCAATGTTTCAATTAGAAATTCACTATTATTATATTCCATCTAATCAACCTTATCAAATTCTTGTGCAAAGCCTTCTAAATCTTTTCTTTTTAAATCACCTCTGTAGATGATTTTATCTGGGTCAACATTTTCATCATTCAACATTTTGGGAACAGCATCTGAGTTTTCTAAAACTTCAATGTGCTCATCTAATTCATCCTCACTATAGGCCATTTGCATATCTGCTGATACTACATGAGGTATTGCTTCAATAACTCTCAATTTTTCAAGTTCTTCTTTAACTCCGTTTCCTTCAATAGTTATTATGATTCTACCTTTTTCATCATGTAGATGATAATCACAAAATTTACAGTTTTTTAACTCTTCTACTACTTGTTCTAAATATTTTGGTGTAGTTTGAACTACAATACTTGAGATGTTCATTTTTTAACTCCTTTAAAATAAAAATGATTGATTTTATTACTATCACTACTGATAAATATTTCTTTATTTGTTTTAAATAAAATTTTAGTAACAGTTGCATCTTGACCTGTTAAATTATATAAATATTCTTTTGTATATGTATTAAATATAAGCACATCATTTTTTTCATTAAAAGCAATTGCACCCAACTTTGCATCTGAACTTAAAGCACAACTATATAATAAAAAATCAAAATCTAATTTGTAACTAGATTGAGGTGTATAGATACTTGCTTTTCTATCTTGTCCAGCAGTTATAATAGTATTGTTTTTATAATCTAATTGATAAACTTTATCTAAATTAAGTGCCTTAAATTGTTTTATTACTTTTCCATTTTTGATATTTAATTTTCTTACAATACCACTTTCATCTGTAGTTGCAAGTTCATTTTTATCCTCACTTATTATAAAATCTGAAAAAGATGAAGCACTAATTTGAATTAAATATTTTAGTTTTTTTGTATTTATATTATATAAGGCTATTTGGTTACTTAGTAGGGCGAATATTATCTTATCATTGTCAACAAAATAAGCTTTTTGTACATAAAATTTTTTATTTATATCTATTATCTTTTTTAAATTATTATTTTCATAAATATATATATTTCTATAACCTTTCATCCCTTGAGCAACTATTAGTATTTTATTTTTAATTAAATCAATAGAATATATTTTAGAAGCTATTAAATCTCCCATAAAATCTTTTATATTAGGTATTTTGATTGTTTTTTCTTTTTCTTTTGTATTGATATTATATATTTCAACTGTACCATTGCTTGTTGCTGCATATAATAAATTGTTTTTGATTTTAATATCTTGTACATCACCTGTTGTAATAAATGTATTCTTAGGCTCTAATTTTTCTATTGCATTTAGGTTAATGATAAAAGTAAATAGTAATAATAATTTTAACATATTAATTTTCCGAAGTATTATTTAATTGATTTATTTCTGCTTCATACTCTTTTTGTAAAATAGCCATTTTATTATTTAAATCTTTATAATTTTTAGGAGATAACCCTTTTGCTTTTGTCCATACTACTTCTATATCAAAGCCATATTCACTTGAACACTTTTCAAGTTTTATTTTGTATTCATCTAAATCTTTACAAATTATACTTTCATCATTTAGGGTATCAGTTAGTTTTATAAACCATTCACCTTTTGTATTCTCATCTACATGTGAAATAAATTTTACTGACATCTTACATCTCCTTAATAATTTTAATTGCTTCACTTGGACATATCGATATACAAAATCCACAATTTGTACAAGTATTATCATCAATTGAAGGTCTAAACATTCCTAAAAATTTAATTGCATCATCTAAACAAGGATCTTTACAAGAAAAACACATTGTATTATGCCAACTCATGCATTTAAGTATATCAATTTCAATTTTAGAATCAATCTTTTTTTTAAATTCTAATGTTAATACATCATTAGGGCAATTTATTGCACATTGGTCGCAATAAGTGCATCCTCCAAGATTAAAATCTATTATTGGTGTATTATCATCTTGAATAACTATTATATTTTCTTCACAAAAAGTGGCGCATTCATTATTACAGTTAATACACTCTTTGTGAAAAGAATCTAATTCTTTATAGTATGGTGGTCTGATTTGACTCTCTTGCACTTCTTTTTTAGAAAAAGAGTTGGCAAGAGAGCTAAAAAGCTCTCTTCTTTTCATAATTATTCCATTAAAGTATCTAAACCTTCAGTAAGTTTAGAACCTGTCCAACTAGATTTTTTCATACCATCTTTATTTGTGAAATCAGGTTGAAATGTATTTCCTACTAATTCACCTTCACTTTGTGGTGCATGGCATTGTGAACAATTAAATCTTGCACCACTTAGTTTATTTATATTTTTGATTGTAACATATTCAAGTTTTTCGCTTGAAGTATTATCAATCTCTTTTCCATTTTTTACTATTTTCCCATCTTTAGCTAAATGTGTATCTGGTCTAAAGTTAATCATGTGTGATTTAGGATATGGTAAAGCTCCAAGTGATGGAGCAACTTCAGGTGCATGACAACTAACACATTGATTGTTGTTTACTGTAATAGGCAACATACCTTCAGTATCATGTGGAATCATTGGTGGTGCATCTTGAAAAGCTCTAGCTATTGTTTTAGAGCTACTAGGTGATGCTTTATTGTATTTAGTTTCTTCAGGCATAACTGTATTTTCAGTATAAAGGTCAACCTTTCTTAATCCTAAAGATTCTTCAGAATATGTTGGTTGAGCTTGACTACAACCTATAAATACAATAAATGAAGTTACTGCTAAACCAAGCCCAAGTTTAGTAACAAGTTTCATATCAATTCTCCTTCTTTTTTTATCTATTAGATTTCTCAGTGAGAAATTTAGTGCATTATCATCACAAACTTCTACACATCTTGCACAGTTTGTACATTCTCCTGAAAGTATTTGTTCTGATGATTTTCCAATCATAAATAGTACTTGACTTTCAGGACAAACTTCTTTACATTTCATACAAAGTGTACATTTTTCTTCTTCGTGCTCTACTCGTATAAGACTAAATTTTCCTACTATTGAATAGAACCCTCCTAGGGGACAAATATGTCCACACCAACCATTTTTTAAAACGAAAAGATCAAACAAAAATATAATTAAAATAGCTGACCAGCCAAAGCCTAAACCAAAAATTATTCCTCTGTGAACCATAGATATGGGAGAAATAAATTCAAAAGCAGCTACTCCAAAAATAAAAGAGATTATTAAACTAACTGCTATTGTCCAGTAACGGATATTTCTTGTTGCTGGTTGTCTTTTTTGAATTTTATTAAATCCAAGTTTTCTTCTAATATAATTTGCAAAATCAGTTATTATATTTATAGGACAAATCCAAGAACAAAATGATCTTCCACCAATTATTGAATAGAAGATAATAACAATTAGTGCTCCAATAAAAACATTAGATGATATAACTGCTCCTGAAACAAACATTTGCAATACAGCATAAGGATCACTCATAGGAATTAAATCTATAATTTTTGATGAACTTAGATTTCCAATTAAAATATTCCAACCCCAAGCGTTTGCTCCAAAATATAGAACTATTATTGATATTTGAGTTAATCTTCTAAGGATTAAAAATCTATTCTTAATCATCTAAAAGTCCTCCCATATCATTTAATGAATCTATAGCTTTTTCTTTACTAATCTCTGTGGTGGTTGTTTTACTAGTTGCATTTTCAAGTCTTTTTTCATCATTTTTATCCCAACCTTTTATATAATAATCTCCAGCACGTCCTAGAGCTACCTCTTTTGGTAGGATAAATATTGATGCATTCTCTGTTACACAAGCCCTTTCACAAAGACCACAACCTGTACAAAAATCACTATCAACAATTGGTTTTAAAAAAGCATGTTTTCCAGTTCTTTCATTTTTTGTATATTCTAGTTTTATAGCAACATCTAATAAGGGACAGGCTCTATAACATGCATCACATTGAATACCCCAAAAGGCTATACAATTTTTTGTATCTACTACAGCAACTCCCATTTGTGCTTGATTGATATCTAGTTTTCCATTTGTACTAACTTTATTTAAATCTAAAGCATCTGTTGGACAAACAGGAACACATGGTATATCTGTACACATATAACATGGAGTCTCTCTTGGTTCAAAAAAAGGAGTCCCTAATGGTTTATTATCTCCTGGTTTTGCCAATTTTAGTGTGTCATATGGACATGCTTCTACACACATTCCACATTTGATGCATGTTTTTAGAAAATCTTCTTCATCTAATGCTCCAGGTGGTCTTAGAGTAAGTTCTGATGCTGTTACTTCATCAATATATGCACTCCAAATTAAACCACCAAGAGCAGCAATTCCAGCTGCTCTTGCCACGGTTAGAAAGAATTTTCTTCTGTCACTTATCTCTTCACTTTTCATTTTGTTTACTTTCAAAGGATTATTACTGTTCAAAGCAGTACTCCTTTTTAATTACGCTTTATATATCTTAACTGCACATTTTTTAAAGTCTGTTTGTTTTGATTGTGGACAAGTTGCATCTAAACAAACTTTATTTATAAATACTTTCTCATCGAACCATGGTACAAATACTAAACCTCTTGAAGGTCTATTTCTACCCCTTGTTTCAACTCTAGCTTTTACCTTACCACGTCTTGATTCAACCCAACAAAGTCCACCTTGTTTTAAGTCATGTTTTTTTGCATCTTCTGGATGCATATAACATAATGCTTCAGGAACTGCTCTATATAGTTCAGGAACTCTCATTGTCATAGTTCCACTATGCCAGTGTTCTAAAACTCTACCTGTACTTAACCATAATGGATACTCTTCATTTGGAACTTCTGGTGGATCCATATAGGGTCTAGCAAATATTTTTGCTTTATTTTTTAATGCTGTTTTAGTTTTATTTTTAACACCAAGCAGATCTCCACTAGGAAGAGCTTTAGCAAGTTTTCCATAGAAAGCAAAATCTGTATGTCCTGTTTCTTTTCCATATTTTTTTGCATAAGGATCATATTTAGTATTAAATCTCCATTGAGTCTCTTTACCATCTACTACTGGCCATTTAAGTCCTCTAACCCTATGATATGTATCAAAGTCTGCTAAGTCATGAGCGTGCCCTCTACCAAACCAAGCATACTCTTCAAATAGATATTTTTGAATAAAGAAACCATAACCTTTCCAAATCTCTCCATCACTACCTACTACATTTCTACTATCACCAAACCCTTCAGAGTTATCATAACCTTTTTGGATAGGGTCTTCTGGATTTAATTTATAGCTTTTAGCTTCTTTGTTTGCAAAAAGAATATCATACATAGTAGTGTTTTCATCGTATCCCATCTCTTTTGCTTTAGCAATAACATTAGGAAGTTTTTTACCATTTCTTAGCGTATATTCACCCCATAAATCTTTTATGGTAAATCTTTTTGCTAATTCAACCCATTGCCATGTATCAGACATAGAATCACCAATTGGTAATACTTGTTGTCTCCAATGTTGAGTTCTTCTTTCTGCATTACCATATGCTCCCCATTTTTCATAAATCATAGCACTTGGTAAAATAAGATCAGATACTTTTGCTGAGATACCAGGGTATCCATCTGAACAAACAATAAAGTTATCCATTTGTCTAGCTGCTTTAATCCAGTGACTTGCACTTGCTGTATCTTGGTATGGATTACAAACATTTACCCAGGCAAATTTTATTACACCATCTTCAATATCTCTATGGATTTTCATAATGTGCTGATTTCCAACTGGATTTAATGTTCCTTCAGGGATTTTCCATCTATTTTCAGTGATTTTTCTATGAGCTGGATTTTTAACCATCATATCAGCAGGTAATCTGTGGCAGAAAGTTCCAACTTCTCTTGCTGTACCGCAAGCACTAGGTTGTCCAGTAAGTGAAAATGCACCTGAACCAGGTTTTGCTTGTTTATTAAGCAAGAAGTGAACATTGTATGCTAAAGTATTAACCCACGTACCTCTTGTATGTTGGTTCATACCCATTGTCCAGAATGATACAACTCTTCTATTTTTTTCAATATATAGTGCTGCTAAATCTTTAAGTTTTTTCTTGAAAACTTCTATATCCTCATCGGGATTACCTTTAGAGATTTTTGCTACATAATCTAAAGTATATGGCTCTAAGAATTTTTTATATTCTTCAAAAGAGATTTCCCAATGTTTTAATCCAGCAGGATTATTCTCCATAGTATCACCAGCTTTATAACCATAAGGAGCAAGTGCAGGTGCTTCTGTTTGAGAAACTTTCTTTTTCATCTCTTTAGAAATTGTTTCCATCTCTTTATTAGAATATTTACCTTCTTTTAAAGATTTTTCACCAGCTCTTCTCATACCATAACCCATATTAACTGGACTTGCAGCAAAAACAATATGTTTTTTTACAAAATCCCAATCAATCTCTTCTGGATGATTAAATACAATTTCATGAGCAATATAGTTCCATAATGCCAAATCTGTATTTGGTGTAAATATGATTTCCATATCTGCTAAATCTGATGTTCTATGTCTATATGTTGATATATTTACAACTTTTACTTTATCAGGATTAGATAGTTTTCTATCTGTAACCCTTGACCATAAAATAGGGTGCATCTCTGCCATATTTGAACCCCAAGATACAACTGTATCAGTAAGTTCAATATCATCATAACATCCACTTGGTTCATCAATACCAAAAGTTTGGTAGAAACCAACAACAGCTGAAGCCATACAATGTCTAGCATTTGGATCAATGGCATTAGATCTAAATCCAGCTTTCATCATTTTTTGAGCTGCATAACCTTCCATAATTGTATATTGTCCTGAAGCAAATACACCAACACCTTCTGGACCTGAAGCTTTTAAAGCTTTTTTGATATGAACTTCCATCTCATCAAAAGCTCTTTGCCAAGATACAGGAGCAAATTTACCATTTTTATCAAACTCACCTTTGGCATTTACTCTTAAAAGTGGAGTTTTTAATCTATCTGCTCCATACATAATTTTTGCATTAAAGTACCCTTTAATACAGTTTAATCCTCTATTTACTGGCGCTGCAGGATCACCTTTTACTGCAACAATTTTTCCATTTTTTGTTGCCATCATTATTCCACATCCTGTACCACAGAATCTACATGCTGCCTTATCCCATCGCCAACCAGCCTCGGCTGTTTGGGTAGCTGCACTTAAATTACTTGGTACGCTCATGCCAACTGCTGCTGCGGCAGAAGCTGCGGCAGAGCTTTTTAGAAAATCTCTTCTTGAAAGTGACATCTTTCTCTTCTCCTTCTAAAATTTCTTTACTGACAAAAGAAGTTTAACACTAAAAAAAAATTAAAGCTTTGACTTAAGTCAATTTATTAAACGAAGATTTATTTTTAAAAAAAGCAGGTAGTTTATAATACTTTGATAGATTATGTATTGTGTTTTAATTGATTTATATCAAGAGAGAGCTTAGTTATCCCCCTGTAAAATAGAATGCTCTACTTGATATTTGTTTTGATGAGGTATCTATTTTTGTTGGATGTGACCATTTATTTTTTTCAGGTCTTTTTTCAATTACTTCATTTAATACCTTTTCAATTTTTTGATTATTGTATAAACTTTTTTTGATATTCAATGAATCCTCATAATAAAGACAAGGAATTAAATCTCCATTTGCACTTAATCTTATTCTATTGCAAGTTTTGCAAAAAGAATCATCATAGGGTTCAATTATTCCAAAAGTGTAATTATCTTTATCTTTAAAAAGTTTTGCTGCTGAGTTTTCTTTTTTATCAATCTCTTCTATAGGTGAATTTTGTTTTATTCTTTTTATAATATCTTTGCTACAAAGAGTTTTTAGATTTGAATATGCATTTTCATTTTCCATATACTCTATAAATCTAATTTGAATATCTCTTTTTTTTGCGAAATTATATAATTTTATAATCTCATTTTCATTTATATTTTTTATTATTACACTATTAAGTTTTACTATTAAACCTGAACGTATAGCTAAATCTATACCTTCTAAAACATTTTCTAAAACATTTTTTTTAGTTAAGTACCAAAAGGTTTCTTTCTCTAAAGAGTCAATTGAAATATTTATTCTTTTTAAACCTGCATTTTTCAATTTTTCAATTTGTTGTTTTAGTAAATAGCCATTTGTTGTTAAGGCTAAATCTATATCTGGTTTGTAAGATGATATCATTTTTATTAGTTTATATAAATCATCTCTAACTAAAGGTTCTCCACCTGTGATTCGTATCTTTTTTATCCCTTTATCTATTGCTACTTTAATAAATTTAAACATCTGTTCATAAGATAGTAAATCCTCTTTTGGTGTCCATTCAAAAGGTTTCTCAGGCATGCAATATTGGCATCTAAAATTACATCGTTGTGTAACAGAAACTCTTAAATAATCAATTTTTCTATTAAATTTATCAATAAGCATAACTTTTCCTTTTTAAAATCATACATAAAAAGTCAACTTTATAAATTGATTTAAATCAATTGCTTATAAAAATATTTTTTTGATTTTAATTAGTCCTAGTTTTAGTCCACTACTTCTCATAACTTTTGATAAGGCTTTCCATTCTTTTTTATCATAACAAGGATTTGGACATTTTCTACATCTGGGTTTTTCTTCGTGTGGGCAGTTTTGTAATTTATTGATGCTATAGTAAAATAGAGTTTGACATTCATCACATAGGTTTACATTTATATTGAAATTTTTTTCTTTATATTTAATTGTATTTTTGATCTCAAATTGCTTATTATGATTACAATTACAATAAGTCTCAAAAAATTTACTTAATGTTTTTATTTCTGTATTAAATTTTTCTTTTGTCATTTTTTCTGTTTATTATATAAAAATAAAATATTTATTAACTTGATTTGAGTCAATAAATTATTCAGTTTTATTTTATATAATGTTAAAATGATTAAAACAAAAGAAGCAATAAAATCGATAAGTTTATTTTCACATTTATCAGATGAAGAATTAGATTTAGTAGCATCGATGTCAGATATTTCGTCATATAATGCAAATACGGTTCTTTTTTATGAAACAGAATCTACTGATAGATTGTTATTTTTGATTGATGGACTTTTAAAAGTTTATAAGATTGATAAGTATGATAATGAGATTTTTTTATATTATGTATATCCAAATTCTATGATATCTGAATTATCAAATCTTCAAGACAATAAAATAAACTGTTTTTCAAATAGTGAATTTTTAAGAGATAGTACACTTTTATCAATTGATTTTAATAGATTCAAAAAAGAGTTTTTAGCTGAAAATGAGTTAATCTTAAATTTTATAAATGAGTTGATTTATAAAAATCAACAATTACAATGTATAATAAATAGAGAATTGGTTTTTGATGCTACTTCAAAAGTTGCTTTTATGTTAATAAATGATTTAGATATGTTTAATCAGTTAAAAAGAACAGAAGTTGCATTACTTCTTCACATTCAACCTGAAACTTTATCAAGAGTATTAAAAAGATTAGTTAGAAATGAAACAATTACAGTTGAAAAAGGTAATGTATTAATTTTAAAAGAAGAAGAATTAAAAAGTATATATTTAGGAATATAATATGAAAAAAATAGGGGTTAGTCAAAAGATAAAAATTTTGGGTGCATTACTTCTTACATCAATATTTTGTGTAATAGTAATCACAATATATTTAAATCAAAATAATATAAAAGATGCTACTATTGTAAATATTGCTGGAAAGCAAAGAATGCTTACTCAAAGAATTACAAAAAATATTTTTTATCTTTATCAAACTAGAGCAAATAATTTTGTTGAAATAGATAATGCAATTGATGAGTTTAAATATGGTTTAGAAACACTAAGAGATGGAAATGCATTGTTAAAAATATCAGAGGCACCAACTGAAAAAATAGCAAACCAAATCTCAAAAGTGAGTGTAATGTGGGCTACATTTGAGAAAAATACAGTTGAGTTCAAAAAAGCAATTTTAAATAATGATATTGAAAAATTAAATTCTATATTAGAGTATATTTATCAAACAAATAATAAGTTACTTGAAGAGGTTGATGAAATTGTAACTTTATATACAGAACATATAGAAGAAAAAACTGCGTTTATTAAAAACTTTCAATATCTTTCATTTTTATTTATTTTTTCTTTATATTCCTTAGTTCAGTTAAGACAAATCGAAAGTCATGCAAATGAATTTCTTGAAAAGTATAAAAAAATAAGTTCTTCTGATATAACAGAAATAAAGCCAATTGAGATTGAAACAGAAAAAGAGTTTATCGAAATGGCAGATAATATAAACTTTTTTATTAATAAAGTTAATTCGGCAATGAATTATTCAGAAGTTGCTTTAGAACAATCAAGATTAGCTTCAGAAAAATTACAAGATTTAACAGATGAATTTGAAGATATTATTGGTGAGTTGGAAAATAAATCAGAGATTGTAAAAAGTATTGATAGAAGTGAAGATATAGCTATAGAGTCTTCAGATAATTTAATTAAAACAACAAAAAAATTAAATGATTTAAAAAAGCAACTTGATAGTATTTTAAAAGTAGTTGAGAATAAAAGTTAAGTTTTTAATCTTTTATTTTCTTCTATGATATTCAGTTTATGACACATTTTAATACCATAAAGATATATTACCCATGAGATATAAATCCAAAAAAATGAGAATAATAAAATAGCTAGAGAACCATAAATAGTTGAGTATGTTTTATTGTAAATAACATAATATACAAAAAGATTTTTTGTAATTGATAATACTATTAAAGTAAAGAGTGAAGATATTGCGGCAGCTTTCGATGAGATATATTTATTTACACTTAATTTAAATAAACCAAAAAATATAAACCATGCAAACATAAAAGTTATAAACCAATTAAATATTGTATTATCATAAAATGATAGGGCAATATTAAGAACTGCTAACATAAGTGGAAGGGTAACTAAAAAAATCAGATAAAAGAAAAATGATTGCAGTAAGGGTTTCCTTTTTGCTTTATGTATTTTATTTACTATATATTCATAATCTTTAAAAAACATAATAAATACAAATAACATATAAAGTATACCTATAATACCAAGTTTGTTTGAATTTGAAATATAGTTTTTAAAAGCTTCTAAAAACTCTTTAGAGTGTGTAGGATTTAATATATCAAATACATAATTGATAAATACATCTAAGTAACCTTGAACTAATTCTAAACTTGAGATTATATAAATAAGTAGAGCAATTATTGGAAGTAAAGAGAATATTGTAAAAAAACTTAGACTTGCAGCATAATATGTAGTGTCATCATTAAAAAAAGAGTCTAATATTTTTAATAGACTCTTTATAGGCTTTTTTACAAAATCATTCTCATTCATCTCTTTATAGACCCATTTTAAATGGATTTAAAATGTTATTTGGATCAAATGCTTTTTTAATATTTTTAAATAATTGTATTTCTGCTTCATTGAATGCAATATTCATAAATGGTGCTTTTGATAAACCTATTCCATGTTCACCAGATAATGTTCCACCCATATCAACAACTAATTGGAAAATCTCTTCAATTGCTTTATGTCCATCTTCCATCTCTTTAGGATTGTTTTTATCTTTAACCATTACATTTACGTGAATGTTCCCATCACCTGCATGACCAAAACAAGGTACATTAAATCCGTATTTATCACCTATAGCATATATTGAGTCAAGAGCTTCTGGAAGTTTTGATCTTGGAACAGAAATATCTTCATTTAATTTTTTAGTTCCATAAATAGCTGTAGCTGGACTTGCATTTCTTCTTGCAAACCATAAAGATTTTCCATGCTCTTCATCTTTTGCAATTATAAAGTCAATTGATCCATTATTTGCAAATGATTCTTTTAATGTTTCAAGTTGAGCTTTGATTTCAGCTTCTGAAGAACCATCAACATCTCCAACTAAAACTCCACCTGCATTTTCAGGAAGTTCAACTTGTGGAAACTTTTGTTTTAAAGCTTTAATAACTAAGGTATCTAAAAACTCCATTGCAACAGGATTTGCTCCACTTGCAAGTGATTTGAATACGGCATTCATAGCTTTATTAACATCAGGAAAAACTCCCATATATGTTTGTTTAAATTTTGGCTTTGGTATAAGCTTTAAAGTGATTTCAGTAATAACTGCTAATGTACCTTCACTTGCAATTAAAATACCTGCTGTATTGTATCCTGCAACATCTTTAATTGTTTTTTTCCCTGCTGTGATTATCTCTCCATTTGGTAAAACAGCTCTTAATGCAACTACATAGTCTTTTGTTATACCATATTTTGCAGCTCTCATTCCTCCTGCATTTTCAGATACATTTCCACCTAAAGTTGAGTATTCTTCACTTGCTGGATCTGGTGGATAAAATAATCCTACTTCTTCAACTGCTTTTTGAAATTGCATATTTATAAGTCCTGGTTGAACAACACCAACCATATTTTCCATATCGATTTCAAGAAGTTTATTCATATGTCTTTCTAAAGATAAAATAATTCCACCATTTGATGGAAGGGCACCACCTGTAAAACCACTCCCTGCTCCTCTTGGAACAATTACTATTTTGTGTTCATTACAATATTTTAATATTTTTGAAATATCTTGTTCATTTCTTGGAAAAACAACAGCATCTGGTTCAAATCTCTCTTTTGTTGCGTCATAGCAATAAGCTATCTTATGTGCTTTATCACTATATACATTTTCTTTTTCAACAATATCTACAAAGTAGTCAATATGTTTTTGTTCTATCATTATTTTATACCTAATATTGTTTTATAATAATTTGCATAGATTTCAGCATCTATTTTTAATTCACCTGAAGCAATTTGATCTTCTAATAAAATCTCTTCTTCACTTCTTTTATCATCACCTAGAAACTCTTCAATAAATGCAATCCAACCTTTATAATCTAAAACAGAATCTATTAAATTCTTTTGAATCTTTTCAATTCTTGTATAAAATGGCATTCTTTTATTTTCTACAAAATTATATGCAATATTGTCTTTTTGTAAAATTGCAAAAGTTTTTGAATCAACAATATAAACTGTACTATCAATTATAAAAAATATTGTTCCTAAGTTTTGAGAGATTGCATAATCTTGAATAACTTTTTTAGAAGGTAAAGGGATCCCTTCGTTTTTTAAGTATGAAGCAAATAAATCTGAATGAATAAAATTGTTATCTCTAAATTTTTCCCTTATTGCTGTAAATGCATCTTGAGAAGGTGCAATAATTAAAGATGCGTTATAAAGATAATTTATTATAGCCACATCGCCATTTTTAGGTTTTCTATTAGATGTTGGTAACGCATTTTGCTTTATATCTAAAAATGGAATAAATTTGATTGTTGAACTAGTTTCATTTGATTCTGTTACATATGCATTTGAAACAATTAGAGACTGGTTATTTTTATAAAAATGTTGAATAATAGCACTTTGTCCAATTCTCAAATTTCCAATATCAATTTTTGCTGTTTCTTCATTTACATCACTTATTCTTGAAGCGATTGCTCTATAATCTAGCTTTTGATATTTGTTATCTAAGAAATTTTTATTATTAATATTCACAATCTCTTTATCAGAAAATACATAAATATAATTAAGTCCTTTTGTTCCTTTTTCAATTTTAATATCTTTTAGAAACCAACCTTGACTTAACATATCTTTATATGATAATTCATTTTTGCACTCTCCACCATCTAATTTTTCTGATTCAATTGTAGCAGGAGATTTCCAGTCTTTTTTATAACAAATTGTTGTTTTTGCAGATAATCCTTGAGAAAGGATAGATGTAGCAAATAATGCAAATAGTGTTTTTGTTAAAAGTTTCATTATTTTCCTTGTAACTCTTCTAATTTTTCTTTAACCTCATTTGCATGAAGTATCTCTATTTTTTCACCTTTTACAGTTTTTTTCTTTCTTACACTTACTTTATCCCAAATTGCAGCAATTTTACCTTCAGGGTTTATAATAAATGTTGTTCTAACAACACCCATAAACTCTTTGCCCATAAATTTTTTAAGTTGCCAAACTTGATATGCTTCACACATTTTTTTATCAACATCAGCTAAAAGTGTAATTGATAATTCTTTTTTCTCAATAAAGTTTCTGTGTTTTTTAGTATCATCAGGACTTACACCCAAGATAATAGCATCTAGTTTATCAAATTCTGGTTCTGCCGCTGTAAAATCACAAGCTTCATTAATACAACCAGGAGTCATATCTTTTGGATAAAAGTATAATACAATCCATTTTCCTAAAAGATCTCTAGAACATATTTCAATATCATCTTGATTTAAAGCACAAAATTCTGGTGCAGACTGTCCAACTTCTAACATATATATCCTTTTATTTTTTTATTGCAATAAAGGTACTGAAATTTACCCATTTAAATAGTGTTTCACAATGGGTAAAGCCAGCATCCAAAATCATTTTTTTATTTTCTTCTTCAGTGTAAGGTATTAAAACATTCTCTAAAGCTTCTCTTTTTTGTGCAATTTCAAATTCACTATAACCTTGAGTTTTTTTAAATTCATAATATTCATCTATATACTGTTTTCCAAGTATTTTATCAGAAGAGATAACTTTCTCACAAAATATAAAAACACCATTTTTTTCAAGACTATCATAAATTTTTTTTACGAGTTTTTCTCTTTGTAAAGGTCTAATAAACTGAAGTGTATAGTTAGAGATAATTAACTTTGCATTATCGTAAGAGATATTATGTAAATCTTCATTTATAAGTTTAATATCTACGCCAAATGCTTTAGATTTTTTTTTCGCACGTGAAAGCATAGCTTCAGAATTATCAATTCCTATTAATTCAAGAGGAAAGGGTGAGTGTTTTGCTAATTCAATTAATGTTGAAGCAGTAGAACAACCTAAATCATAAACTTTGTCATCTTTTTCTAGAAATTTTAGACCAAAATTTATTGTTAGTCTTTGCATCTCTTTGTAAAAAGGAACTGAACGATTTAGCATATCATCAAATACTGATGCTACTTCTTCATCAAATTCAAATTGCTTGTTAATTGTTTTTTCAAATACCTTATCTGTCATAAGAGATATTTTATCTAAATGAATATTAATAATGATTTACAATAATTTAATAAAATAAAAAAGAGTTTGATTATTGTTTAAATATAAATCAAATGGTAGAAATAGAATAGAGTATTAATTAACTCTACTTTAAATATTTTCTTGCTGTTTTTAAATCAAGTTCAATCTGTTTTTTTAATTCATCAAAAGAATTAAATTTTTTATTATCTCTTATTTTATCAATAAATTTTATTTGGACTAAAGAGAATCTATTTTTAATATTTTTATCTATTACGTGTGTTTCGACTGCAAAACTACCATCTGTTGTAACTCTGTGTCCCAAAAAAGTAACTGATGGAAACTCCTCTTCATTTATAATTGTTTTGGTAATATAAACACCTTCCGTTGGAAGAATAAAGTTTTCTACATTTAAATTGATTGTTGGAACAAAGCTTTTTGAACCTAAGCCTTGACCTTTTATTTGATTTCCAAATATTTTGTATTCTTTTCCTAAAAGTTTGTTAGCTTGTTTTATATCTCCATCTTTTATATAATCACGTATAATTCTAGAGTGAACTGGTATTCCGTCAAATTTTATTTCTTCAACGACAGTAACTTCCCCTTTAAATAGATTTTTTAACTCAGATATACAGTTTTTTCTATTTTTCCCAAAACAAAAGTCAAAACCTACAACAATTTTTTGAAGGTTTGGAAACTCCTCTTTTAATAAAGAGATAAACTCTTCACCTGATAGATGTTTTATATTATCTAAAACATAATAGTAAATTGGATACTTACAATATTCTTGTCTATATGTTTTAGGAGTTAGATTTGCATAACCTGATTCTATTGAGACAACAGCACCATTTTCTCCTAAATGTTTAAATAATTCTTGATGAGCTATATGCATCCCATCAAATCCACCAAGCGCTATGGCTGTAATATTTTTTTTATTTATTAAAATAGAAGAGCTCTTCTTCATTCCCATCTTTTCCTTCAAGTCTACTAGGTGCAAAATAGTTTAATTTCCAACCTAATAGTTTACATTGGTCTAAAAATTTTTCTCTTGCTTTAACTATAGCTTTTTTATCTTTTACAACCCCTTTTTTATCTCTTTTAACATTAGAGCCTACTTCAAATTGGGGTTTAAAGAGGATTATTATTTTATCTTTTGCTAATCTGTTAATATCATCTATAATATTTAAAATTGATATAAATGAAACATCACAAGTAATAACATCAAATTTGTTTTCTGAAGTAAAAGTTCTAATATCTTGATTTTCAAAAAATATTATTCTTTTGTCATTTTTTATTTTTTCATGCAGTTGATTTGAACCCACATCAACACAAGTTACATTCTTAATATTTGATTCAAGTAGTATTTGTGTAAAACCACCAGTACTACTTCCTATATCAAGTCCTTTTAAACTAGATAGGTTAATTTTAATTTCATTTAAAAAATATTTTAACTTATAAGCTGCTCGACTTACATAAAAATCCTCTTCTAATAGTTCAATTTTTGAATCTTCATTTACAATAAAAGAGGGTTTGGTTATAGTGATTCCATCAACTTTTACTTTTTTAGATTTTATTATTTCGTGTGCTTTATTTCTACTTTGTATATCAAAGTTTTTTGTTAGATATATGTCTAATCTCATACTTGTAATTATAATAAAAAAAAGCTCTAAATCAGATTATTTAAGTAAAATAAAAAAATGTATTTTATTAATAAAGATTATATTCAAGTTTTAGAAGAAAAAAAATCAAAGTTTATTGCTTATTTAACTCCTTATGATAATTTTGATTTATTGATGGAAAAAATTAAAAATGAACATCCTAAAGCAAGACACTATGTATATGCCTATAGATATTTAAATGAATTTGATCAAATTGTAGAGAATTCTAGCGATGATGGGGAACCCAAAGGAACTAGTGGAAAACCCTCACTAAATGTATTAGCTGGAAATGAACTTATAATTGTGGGGTAATTATTGTTAGGTATTTTGGTGGTATAAAATTAGGAACAGGTGGCTTGGTTCGAGCATATAGTGATACTGTTAATTTAGTTATAAATTCTTCAAAATTAATAAAATATGAAAAATTAGAAAGTATAAATTTAGAATTTGATTATAGTATTTTATCTTTGGTAGAATATATAATTAACAATCTAGAAATTTCAATAACTAATAAAGATTTTAGTGATAAAGTAAAATTAACTTTAGATGTAACAGATGAACAATATGAAGAATTAAAAAAACAACTTCCAAGGGAGATTAATATTTAACTTTAAGATACTTTAAAATATAATTTTATAAATTATTTAAAAAGTGCTCTTATGAAATTTATTCTCATATTATTGATTTTTATCTGCCAATGTTATTCTTCCAAGTTAATTAATATAAATTTTAAAGACTTAAGTATTGAAGAGTTAATCACCATTACTTCCAAAAAAATAGGTAAAAATATACTCCTAACTGAAAAAATTGAAGGTAGTGTGGATTTTATATCCAATTCTCCTATAGATGAAAATAGCCTTTTAGATATCTTAGAATACAGCTTAAAATCTAAAGGTTATGCATTAGTTGAAAATAAAAATATAATTAGAGTAGTAAAAAAAGATAAGTTAAAAAATAGAACTGTAAATAAAAAAAATAAAGTATTTATATCAAGTAAAGTGAAAGATAAAACTTTTAATGAATTATTTTACTTAGAAAATAATGATGCAAATAGTGTGGCAAAAACTCTTAATAGTATTATTTCTAAAAGAGAATATAAAAACAAAATTAAACCTGTAATAGGAATTGATGAGATTACAAATTCAATTATTATAAATGCAACTTTAGCTCAAATTGAAAATTTAGAAGATTTAATAAAGAAACTAGATAAACCTAAAAAACAAGTATATATAAAAGCTTTAATTATAGAGTTAGATAATGATTTAATTGAAGAGATAGGGATTAGTTATGGAATACTAGGTGGTAAAACTTATTCGGGAGGTTTATATACTTTTGCTTCTAATTTAAATGGAGGAAATGCAATTGCAATTGATACTTCAGTGATTGGATTAGATATTCCAAATGTTAGTGAAACTATCGCTTTAGGAGCTTCTTTAAATCTTTTAAACAAAACTTATGGTCTAGATATAATATCTGAACCTTCTATTCTTTGTGTTAATAACAGTGAAAGTTCAATTTATGTTGGAGAAACAATATCAATTCAAACAGGAAGAACTGTTACAGATGGAGGTAATACTAGTATTACTTATGAAAGAGAAGATGTTGGGCTTAGTTTAAAAGTTAAACCCCGAATCTCAAAAGAACAAAAAGTTTTTTTAGATGTTGTTACTTTAGTTGAAAATATAAAAAATAGAAATAGTTTTAATGTTAACCCTGATACTTCCAAAAAAGAGATTAACACAAAAGCTATATTAAATAATGGAGAGAGTGTAATAATAGGTGGACTTATAGAAAAGAAAAAAGAGAATACTATACAAAAAATTCCTGTAGCGGGAGATATACCTTTGATTGGTGAGCTATTTAAAAATAGACAAAATAATTCTCAAAATAAAAATCTTGTAATAGTTATAACCCCATATATAATCCCTAAAAATAAAGATTTGACATATATTAGAAATGAGTTATCTAAATTGAAAAGTCTAGAAGATGAGTTTTTAGAAAAAGTATTAATAAAACTAAGAGAAAAAAATAGTAAATTAGAAGAAAATATAGATAGAAAAAATGTGCATCAAGAAATAGTTAATAAATATTTTAAAATTTGATTAAAAATGTATTTTTTTTATAAGTTTATCTAAAATATTTAGATCTTTTCTTGTTTTTTCTAAATTAGAAGATTTTATAATTCTGCTACAGTCGTGGCATAAAATAACAATATTTTCTAGATTGAATCCACCACCATCTTTCATCTGTTTTACTAAAAGAGCATTTGTATTTGTTAAATTTATTTTTAGGCCACATCTGTTACATCTACCATCATCTCTCATCCAGGCTGTTTTTTTTCTTTGTGCCCAATCTGTTGGCAATTTATTGTCTTTTAGTAGTTTTGAATTTTGATCATAGTTACTCCATAGTTTCTCATGAGGTACGCTATTTTGAGTATTAAGTTCATACTCAAAATAAGTAAATTGTTTGACAAACTCTTCAGCTATAAGTGTTTCTTTGATTTTAATATCTTTTTCATCTTCAAATTTTTTTAAAATATCAAAATTAAATGGAATTTTTGGATAATTACTAATTAAATAGTTTTTTGTATCGTTAAAAAAAGTTTTAATATCACCTTTTCTATTAAATTTTTTGTATATCTCTTTTCTATAAATATAAAGCGGTATTATTGATACAATTATTAAACATCCAAAAATGATGAAAGTTATATCTAATATCATCTTATCTCATTATATTATTTCTGGATCAACTATATGTTTTTTCAGTTGTTCTTTAATTATGTCATGTTCACCTGAAACAAGTTTTTGTAGTTCATTTTTATGTATAACTGGAGTTAAAATTGCTCTACCTGAAACTTTTTCCATAGCTTTTCTATTTGAATCAAAAAGATAAAATATTTCATCATTGTCTACGATTAATAAATCTGCATTATTATCAAAGGCTTCTAACATCACTGTTGAAGAAAGCTTCATAGAAAAATCAGAATTAATATAAAAAGTTTCTAATGCTAAGTCTGTATTCATAGCTGGAGTGTTTATTATTTTTGCACTTAATTTTCCCAGCAAAGCAGTTACTTGAGAGTCTTCTTCTAAACCTTTATAATAAGCAAGATTAAAATCTTCAAAATTGTATTTAACACTGAAGTTTTCATTAAAAGTTCCAAAATCTATACTATTTTTTTTATCTAAAAATAGATTTTGTTCTTTACTAGGTTTAATAATTTTTAATTTTTCTTTTATTGAATTGATTTTTTCTACTATTTTAGAATCTAAATTATAAACTCTATTTTTTAAACTAGTATTGTATTCAATAGAAGTATCGTAGTCTTTTATAGCTTCTAAAATATCATTTTCTAAATTTGGATTTTTTTCAATTAAATCATAAGCTAATAATAATATAGAATCTCCAATATAGTCATATTCATAGTTAATTGTGTTTGATGCATAAAAGTAAATTTTGTAACTTTCATAAGTTTTTTTATCTTCTTCTGTAATAAATTCAGATAATACTTTTAATCTTTCATGAAAGTCTGCATCATTTATCATTAAGTCAGTGTGAGCTCTTCTTATAGATATTGGTTCAATCACTAAGTCTGTTCCAAAATTACTTACTAGTTCATCAATACTTATTGAAGCATATGTATAGATACCATTTATTACTAAAGGAAAATGTGCTGCACTTCTAAACTCAAATGGGTATTCAATATTGATATTATTTAATATATCAAGAAGTGACTTTTCATTTTTAATCTTCACAAAATTTTTTGTGTAATATGGTAAATAATCTGACTTGTAATCAAATCTAAACAATGAGATTTCTAATTTCATATAATAACCTTTAATCTTCTTTAAATCTATTTTATTAAATTATTTCTTAAATAAGATAATAATCTATTCTTTATATCTTGCTACTTTTGCTCCGATTTTATTTAACTTCCCTTCTAAATCTTCATATCCTCTATCTAAATGATAAATTCTATGAATAGAAGTTTCTCCCTTTGCAACAAGTGCAGATAAAACTAATGCTGATGATGCTCTTAAGTCTGTTGCCATAACATCAGTACCATTTAATGTATCTTTAGCTCCATTGATTGTAGCAATATTTCCATTTAAATGGATATCAGCTCCTAATCTTAATAATTCACTAACATGCATAAATCTATTTTCAAATAATCTCTCATCAATAGTACTAGTACCATTTGCTTGTGTTGCTAATGCCATAAATTGAGCTTGCATATCTGTTGGAAAACCTGGATATTCACTTGTAATAATATTTACAGGTTTTATCTCATCAGTTGGTAAAATAGTTACAGAATCATCATCTTGAATAACTTCAAAGTTCATCTCTTCTAGTTTTGCTATTACAGCTTCTAAATGGATGGGTTTCACTTTTGTAATCTTAAGTTTCGAATTTGTAATTGCTGCTGCACACATATATGTCCCAGCTTCAATTCTATCTGGAATTACATCAAAGTTTTTCATATCTAATAGTTGCTTATTTGATCCATGTATTACAAGTTTTGATGTACCAATACCTTCAATTTCTATTCCTGAATCCCTTATGATTTCACAAAGTTGTTGTACTTCTGGTTCTTTTGCTGCATTAATGATTGTAGTAGTACCTTCAGCTAAAGCTGCAGCCATAACTATGTTTTCAGTTCCTCCTACTGTAACTTTATCAAATACAATTTTTGTTCCTTTCAGCCCATTTGGTGCAGTAGCTTCAATATATCCATGATTAATATTAATTTTTGCACCCATTGCCTCTAAAGCTTTTAAGTGTAAGTCAACAGGTCTTTGTCCTATTGCACAACCTCCTGGTAATGAAACTTCGCAGTGACCAAATCTTGCTAAGATAGGACCTAAAACTAAAATTGAAGCTCTCATTGTTTTTACAATATCATATGTAGCTGTAGTTTTATTTAGTTTTGAAGTATCAATTTTAATACAATCATCATATTTTGTGAATTTTCCACCAAGTTTATCTATCAATTTTAAAAGTGTGTTAATATCAACAACATCTGGTAAGTTACATATAGAAAGTTCATTTTTTGCTAAGATTGTTGCTGCAATTAGAGGTAAAGCCGCATTTTTTGCTCCAGAGACTTCCACTTCACCATTTAATTTTAATTCGCCATTAATTTTTAAATATTCCATTCTTTTCCTAATAGAGCAATGCTCATTGTTTATAGTAATTGTCAGAATTTTATCTAAAAATAGCTAAAAATATTAATTTTGTAATTTAAGTTTATTAATAATCTTTATTTAAAAAGAAAAGCTATAAAATGCCATCTTTATTTTAAGGAATTTTAATGACCAATAATGTAACTTTGGGTATTAAATATATGCTTTTTGCTTCTTTTTGCTTCGCTTGTATGGGAGCCTTTGCAAAACAACTTAGCGGCTCTATGAGTTCAATTGAAGTTGTTTTTTTTAGAAATGTTTTTGGCGTACTATTAATACTTATTTCAATTTATAAATCACCTTTGACCCAAAAAGGTGGAAAGCCAATGCTTCTTGTCTTTAGAGGATTAGCTGGATTTGTTGCACTTTTATTTTTTTTCTATAATATTGCAAACATACCTTTAGGTGAAGCTATGACTTTTTCTAAAACTTCTACAATTTTTAGTGCAATATTTGCTTATATCTTTGTGAAAGAAAAACTTGGCTTTAAAGGTTGGCTTGGAGTTTTTATAGGCTTTATAGGGATCTTATTTATTACAAAATTTGATGGTAGTACTTTAGATAAAACTGATTGGCTAGGTATATTATGTGGTGTAGGTGCAGGTTTAGCATATACCTCAATACGAGAACTTAGAAAATATTATGATGGAAGAACTATAGTATTATCTTTTATGGGAATAGGTACTTTAGGTCCACTTCTTTTAATGTTGATATCAGAATTTTATATAAATGAGAAATATGATTTTATTTTTGCAAAATTTGTAATGCCTCAGCCAGGAGACTGGATCTACATATTTTGTTTAGGTGGTGTTGCTACATTAGCTCAGGTTTATATGACAAAAGCCTATTCTGTAGCAAAAGCAGGTATTATAGGAACAATATCTTATGCAAATATTGCTTTTTCTATTATGATAGGGCTTATTTTAGGTGATGCCTTTCCTGATTTATGGATTGTTTTAGGTATTTCACTTATTGTTGTAAGTGGATTTTTTGTTTCTTCAAAAAAAGATTAAATTTGTAAAACCTAGTTTCTTATACTAGTAATCTATTTTATTTGAAGGCTTGTGTTTTTAAATAAAGTTTCCAGAGTACATGATAAAATGATAAACTATTTGGTAGAATACTAGATATAGGAAATATATGGAGGATGAAACTTATGAATCTAGATAAGGTTATTTCAGGTTTTTTTATTATTTTGGCTATGACACTTAATTTTGGTTTTTTTTACGGAGATATGAGTTCTTTAGAACATCATAGCAAATATGAACTTCTTGCAGCAATAGTTGTAAATATTATAGCTACTACATTAAAGCTTGGAGATAAAACTCAAATGGGCTCAGTTTTATTAGCTACCTCTTTGGTTGCAGATATACAACTTATAGCATCAGCATTAATTTGGGCAGTTGCTTTTTATGCTTATAGTATAGACCAAGAAGTTATTGGCTTAATTATTTCATTGTCTGGTGGTGCATTATTAGCAAATATTGTATCAGTAGCATTATATGTTGGAGATACTCTTAAATCAAAGAGATAAAAGGTTTTTTAAGTGAAAAATAGCTCTTTATTTATTATCCTTCAGAGGATGAGAAAACCTTTTTTAGTTATTGTTATAACTTATACTATTGCGATAATTGGATTACTTGTAATAGAAGGTGTAAATGATAAGGGAGAAACTTATCATATGAGTATTTTTGATGCCTTTTATTTTGTAACTTACACAGCAACTACTATTGGATTTGGTGAATCCCCTTATGATTTTACATATCCTCAAAAATTGTGGGTAACATTTTCTATTTATTTAACAGTTTTAGGTTGGTTTTATGGGATTGGTTCATTAGTCTCTTTATTACAAGATAAACTGTTTTTAAGGGAGATGGAAAAAGCAAGATTTAGAAGACAAGTAAAAGGAATAAAACAAAAATATATAATTATACTTGGATATAATCAGATTACAAATGAGATAATAAATAGAGCTTTAGAGCAAGAGATAAGAACTGTTGTAATTGAAAAAAATGAAAATAGGGCAAATGAGTTAGTTTTAGAAAACTTTACACCTACAGTTCCTGTACTTGTGGCAGATGCATATACTCCTAATGCTTTAATTGAAGCAGGGATCAAAAGTCATAATTGTAAAGGCTTAGTTTCAATTTTTGATGATGATTCTTTAAATCTTAGAATAGCTTTGACTTCAAAATTATTAAATCCTCATGTAAGACTTGCAGTAAAATCAACAACTATAAATCATAGTGAAAATTTGAAAGATTTAGATGTAGAGATAATAGCAAATCCATTTTCTATAATTTCAAATGAGATTGCAATGGCATTAAATGCGCCAAATCTTTTAAAGTTAGAAAAATGGATTTATAAAATTGATAATTTAAATGCCAGACTTCCCCTTTTCCCAAAAGGAAAGTATATTGTTTGTGGATATGGAAGAATGGGACAACATATTTATGAAAATTTGAAACTAAGTAGTGTAGAGGCTGAATTTGTTGAATTAGACCAATTAAAAGTTGATAAGTTTCATAAAAGTGATTCTCTTAAAATTACATTTGGAAATGCAGATGACAAAGATATATTGTTGAATGTTGGAATATTAGATGCGGTTGCAATAATATCTGCAACAAATGATGATACAACAAATCTATCTATACTTGCAACAGCAAGAAAGCTAAATCCAAAAATTATGACAATAGCAAGAGAAAATGAGATGGATGATTTTTCAATTTTTAAAAGTGCAAAAATTGACCATATCTTTATGCCTTCAAGGATACTTATAAATAAAACAACAAATGCTTTAATAAGCCCTTTGTCGGATAAATTTATAAGGCTTTTATTTGGACAAGATGATGAATGGGGTTCGAAAGTTGTTAAAAATTTACTTCAAATTATAGATGAAGAACCTCTTTTATATGAATTAAAAATTGATAATAAGCGTGCCTTACAAGTTTATAATGCCTTAAAAGAAGAAAAAGATATACTTCTAGAGATTTTTAATCGTTCTTTATACAATAGAGAACAAAAAAACAATATAATACCACTTTTAATTCAAAGAGAAGAAGAATCTATTCTTGTACCAAGTTTAGATATATCTCTAAAAATTGGTGATGAAATACTTTTTGCTTGTGATGAAAATGCAAGAGATGATATAGAATATATTGCTCAAAATTTTTATGAGTTTTATTACGCATATACAGGTGAAGAGAGAAAAACAATATTTTTAAGGAATAAACAATGATTATATTAACTGGACCATGTGTTTTAGAAGATAGAGATACAGTTATGAAAATTGCAGAGATGCTAAAACCTTTAAGCGAAGATAAGAGAGTAGATTTTTATTTTAAAGCATCTTTTGATAAAGCAAATAGAACAAGTTTAAGCTCTTTTAGAGGACCAGGTCTTGATGAAGGACTAAAAATGTTCCAAGAGGTAAAAGAGCAATTTGGATATAGACTTATTACTGATATACATGAATCATATCAAGCAGCTCCTGCTTCTGAAGTTGTAGATGTATTACAAATTCCAGCTTTTCTTTGTAGACAAACAGATCTTTTAGTAGCAGCAGCACAAACTTCTTGTAAAGTAAATATAAAAAAAGGGCAATTTTTAGCACCAAACAGTATGAAACATCCAGTTGAGAAAGTTTTAAAAACTAGAGGTGTAGATGAGGTAAGTTTCCAAGCTTCAAAAGAAAATGGAGTTTGGCTTTGTGAAAGAGGAAACACTTTTGGATATGGGGCATTAGTTGTAGATATGAAAAATCTTATAGCTATGAGAGAATACGCACCAGTGATTTTTGATGCAACACACTCAGCACAAGTTCCAAGTACAGGTGAAACTACAGGTGGAAATAGTGCAATAGTTCCAAGTTTAGCAAAAGCAGCAGCAGCCGTTGGTGTAGATGGATTTTTCTTTGAAACACATTTTGATCCATCTGTTGCTTTAAGTGATGGACCAAATATGCTTCAAATAGATAAGTTGTATAAGACGGTAGATGACATTTTTGCTATTAAAGATGCATTAGGGTATAATTAATACCTTACAATAATTTTTGGAGAAAATTAAATGAATATTTTAGAAGGTAAATTAAGATTAAAAGGTGATGAAAAAGTTGCCGTAATCAATGGAAGATTTAACCATATTATAACTGATAGATTAGTTGAAGGTGCAAAAGATGCATTTATTAGACATGGGGGAAATGAAGAAAATTTAGATCTTATTTTAGTGCCTGGTGCATTTGAAATCCCTTTTGCTTTAGAAAAAGCACTTGCAACTGGAAAATATGATGCAGTATGTTGCGTTGGTGCAGTTATTAGAGGAGCTACTCCTCACTTTGATTATATCTCAGCAGAAGCTACAAAAGGTATAGCAACAGTTACTCTTAAATATGGAAAACCTGTATCAAATGGTGTTCTAACTACAGATACTATTGAACAAGCAATCGAAAGAGCTGGAAGTAAAGTTGGAAACAAAGGTGCTGAAGCTATGGTTACTATTATTGAGATGTTAGATTTATATAGTGAAATGGAGAAATAAATTTGGCAACTAGAACACAAGCAAGAGAGTCTGTAATTGGATTACTTTATGCCTATGATTTAGGAAATGAAGGGATAGTAAAATTTGTTGATGAGATTTTAGAAGATAAAAAAATCAGAAACAAACAAAAAGAGTTTGCGCTTGACCTTTTCAATGGAGTTGTTGAACATATTGAAGCTATTGATGAAGAGATTGTAAGTCATTTAACACAAGGTGGGATTAAAGACATTGGAAGTGTAGAAAAATCGATTTTAAGACTTGCAATATTTGAAATTATGTTTAAAGGTCTTGAAAAAGCTATCGTAATTAATGAAGCAATTGAATTATCAAAAAAATTAGCTTCAGATGGTGCTCCAAAATTTATTAATGGTCTTTTAGACAAAGTTAATAAAAAGGCTTAATAGTGAAGCTTTGTGTATCTTTAGATTTACCAAGTGCAAAAGAGAATCTTGCTTTAGTAAAACAAATCAAAGATTTTGATGTCTGGTTAAAAGTTGGATTAAGAAGTTATATTAGAGATGGTAAAAAGTTTTTAGAAGATTTAAAAGCTATTAATCCAGACTTTAAACTATTTTTAGATTTAAAACTTTATGATATTCCAAATACAATGGCTGATGCAGCAGAAGAGATTGCAAAATTTGGATTTGTTGATATGTTTAATGTGCATGCAAGTTCAGGTCAAAGAGCTATGAAAACAGTAATGGATAGAATAAAAGATATTCCAAACAAACCTTTAGTATTAGCAGTAACTGCATTAACTTCTTTTGATAATGATGAGTTCAAAGCTGTTTATAACGAAGATATTGAAACAAAAGCAACTGTGCTTGCTGTTGATACTTTTAAATCAGGTATTGATGGTGTTGTTTGTTCTGCTTTTGAAAGTGCAGATATAAAAACAAATACTTCAAGTGAATTTATAACTTTATGTCCAGGAATTAGACCTTTTGGAGAAGATTCAGGGGATCAAAAAAGAGTTGCAGATATTACTTTTGCAAAAAAGAATAAAGTTGACTTTATAGTAGTAGGCAGACCTATTTATAAAGCAACAAATCCTAAAGAGGTTGTTGAGAAGATTTTAGAGAATATCTAAATCTTCTTTTACTGTTCTATTTCTTCCTTCATTTTTGGCTTTATATAAAAGTTTATCAACATTTCTTAATATACAATCATAGTCGTCTTCATCTTTTAAAGAATAGCAACCTATACTAACAGTTAAGTTTATATCTATTTTCTTTATTTTTATTTGATTACTTAGCTTTCTTAATCTTTCAGCCATAATAAAAGCTTCATTTATATCTGTGTTTGCTAGAGTGATTAGAAACTCTTCTCCTCCAAAACGACCTGCAATATCACAATCTCTAATTATTTGTTTAAAGAGTTTTGATAGCTTTATTAAAACTATATCTCCCATATGATGACCATATTTATCATTTACTTTTTTAAAATAGTCAATATCAATAAGTAAAAAAGATAAAGGTTGCTTATACCTTCTACTTATCTTTATCTGATTATCTATTGCTTCTTTCATAGCTCTTCTATTTAGAAGATTAGTCAAAGAATCAGTATTGGCAAGATTTTGAACTTTTATTAAAAGATTTTTTAGATAGATAAGTATTATACTAATAATAAAAATTAAAAATAAAATAAAAATCTTTCCTAGACTTTTATAAAAGGCTTCTTCTCGTATTTTTTTTTCATTAAGAGGATGAGCGATATATAGTTGGTTTTCTACTATCTCTTTTTTTATTAAAGATGATTTGTCAAATATAATCTTTTTATTTAACTGTTTATCAAATTTTGATGTGATAGAGTTATCATTTTTATCAATAATATATATATTCCCTCTTAAAGGGATTTTATTTATATAAGTTACTAAAGTGTTTAGTTTTATATCTATGGCTACTATCCCTAAAAACTCTTTATCTTTATATATAGGAAGGGAAAGTGTAATTAATTTCTCATTTGAAATATTATCTATATATGCTTTTGTGATTATAAACTGTTTGTAGGAGTCAATTTTATTTATAGAATCTATCCATGATATACAAGTATATTGTAAAGCTAATTGTTTTTCATTTTTTATATTTAAATCTGGTGATACAAAAATAAATTTATTTTTTGATTTATAATATATTTTTTTTAAATCAGGTAATATTTTTTGTGCTGCCAAAAAAATTGGTTTTAAATAAAGAGTACCATTTATCTCATTTTTGAATAAATTTATTGAATTTTTCTTAGTACCAATTAAAATTGAGTCTTTATTTTCCAAAGAAAAAAGATTTGAATCAAAATTTATATCTTTATATTTTGGATGACTACAAGGACAATGATTATTTAATTTATCTTCAATAGTATATTTCATCGCAAATAAAAAAGATTCTGATATAGAAAAATATTCTTTCAAATGATAAATACTATGATTTATTCGACTATAAGAGCGTTCTTTTATATTTTCAACTTCATTCTTATATAAAAAATATGAACCTAATATAAAAGTTATTGTTAAAAGAATTGTTAAAAATGGAACTATTTTTTTGAATTTATTGTCCATAACATATCCTTCTTTCAAAAATTATACACCCTAGTAACTTAAAGTAATTAATGAAATTTCTATAATGAATATAATTATTCATAAAAAAAGTTATAAAATTAAGAGATATTTAAGTACAAAGGAAGTAAAATTACAACCCTAAAACGAGGACAAGTGGGTGAGTTGGCTGAAACCACATCCCTGCTAAGGATGCGTACTGGCAACGGTACCGAGGGTTCGAATCCCTCCTTGTCCGCCATTTTGAGTTTGTTTATACAGTTGGGTCATTAGCTCAGCTGGTTAGAGCACTCGGCTCATAACCGAGTGGTCGAAGGTTCGAGTCCTTCATGACCCACCATCTTATAAATAAACTCTATTGCGGGAATAGCTCAGTTGGCTAGAGCCTCTGCCTTCCAAGCAGATTGTCGCGAGTTCGAGTCTCGTTTCCCGCTCCACTTATATTTAACCAATCATATTTCTAAAATAGATTAATTTTATCAATAAAAATCACATTTGATTTTGAATAGTTTTTAAAAAGTATATTTTTTGTACAGAAAAAAGAAAAAGAAAAATTAATTCTAAGCTATAATTATTTTAAGCATACATGTCAAAGTAAATTCTAAAAAGGAAGATTAACCGCTTTCTCTAATCTTCCTTTTTTTAGTGTGCACTACAAGGACTTAATCCAGTTTTTAAAAACATTGCTGTTACTGTATCCATAGTTTGAATATGATTTATTAACCATTTAGGCAAATCTTCTGTTAAATATTGTTTTAATATTTTGATATCTTTTGTTTCTTCCCATTTTTTGAAAATCTGATTCATAAGATTTAATGCATTTTCATGTTCAGCTTTATGCATATGATAAGGTGGAAAACCTTTTTCAATCATTTGTATCTCTTCTCTTTCAAAGTGTTTTACTGTATGGTTATACCATTGCATGTATTTTGTGTTTACTTTTTCTTCATTATTGATATTTACATTTTCCTCGTATTGTATAATTAATTCATACAATTCATTGATAATAGCTATATCTTCAAAATGTACTTCATTCATAAATTCCATTGATACTAAAGGTAAGTTATTTTTGTCAAGTAGCATTAGATTCCTTAAATTTTCTTTTATTGTAGCAAAAAACAAAATTATTAATATTGATTGTAATCAAGAAAAAGCTACAATAATAAAAATATAAAAAGAGAGATTATGATAATAAAATCAAAATATAAAATTGTTTTTATAATTACCACTTTACTTATAATTTTGTCAGTATCAATTTCAGTTATAAATTATGTTGTATCTTTAAATAATGCTCAAAGTCAACTGAAAAATCAATCATTACCCTTATCTTTGGATAATATCTATACTGATATTCAAAAAAGTATTATTCAACCATATCTAGTTTCTTCTTTAATGGCTAATGACACCTTTGTTCAAGATTGGTTAATAAATGAAGAGAAAAATAGTGATAAAATTGTAAGATATCTAGAGGCTATAAAAAATAAATATAATATGTTTAATACCTTTTTAGTGTCAGATAAAACAAAAAGGTATTATACCCAAAATGGTTTTATTGAAAAAATTGATAAAACTAATAAAAACAATAAGTGGTATTTTGATTTTAAAAATATAGAAGAAAAACATGAGATAAACTTAGATTTTAATGAGCATCTATCTAATAATTTAATAATGTTTATAAATTATAAAATATTTGATCATAATTATCATTTTTTAGGTGCTACTGGTGTTGCATTAAAAATTTCATATATAGATGATTTACTAAAATCTTTTAGATTTAAACATAAATTTATTGTTACATTTTTTAATGAAAATGGAAAGATTGTTTTATCAGAAAGAAATATAAATAAGCATAAAAATATTGGTGAATATGAAGTATTAAAAAATTATAAAGAGCTAATTTTATCAAAAAAGCCAAATACAATCGAATATGAAAGAGATGGTCATAAATATATTTTGAATACTAAATATATATCAGAATTAAATTTATATTTAACAGTAGAAGCAAACTTAGATGATTTTACACAGGATGTGCAAAAGGTATTTTATTTTAATCTTTTTGGTTCAATATCTATTACTTTTATTATCTCTTTATTTATCTTTTTTTTAATAAAAAATTATAGTAAAAAACTTGAATATCTTTCAACTTATGATTCATTAACAAAAATACATAACAGACGTACTTTTGAAGAGAAGTTAAGTGCTCAAATATTGCTTCAAAAAAGAAGGGAAAATGATATAGGATTGGTGTTTTTAGATATCGATAATTTTAAAAATATAAATGATAAATTAGGTCATCAAAAAGGTGATGTGGTATTAAAACGAATAGCAACTATATTAAATGAAAATATTAGACAAACAGATTTAATAGCAAGATGGGGTGGAGAAGAATTTATTATAGCTTTAATAGATTCATCTTTAGAAGATAGTAAAATTATATGTGAAAAGCTTAGAAAATCAATTGAAGAGGATTTAGAATTAACAAATCTTTGCTCTTATAATGTTACTGCAAGTTTTGGTTTAACTATGGTAAATAGTACTGATACTAAAGAAAATTTACTATTAAGAGTAGATAATGCTATGTATAAATCAAAAAATGAGGGGAAAAATAGAATTACAGTAGTTAGTTAAATAGTTTAATTCGTATAAAAATATAATCAAGATAATTGTTTTTTTATTATATAATAAACTCAGGATATATTATGAAAACAATATTAAATATTAAAATAACATATGCAATTTTAATTTTTTCATTAATATTTTGGGCTTTTTTTGCCTTTTTTACAATGAATCAATTAATAAACACTCAAGAGATATATGCGAAATTGATTAATGTCAGTGGTAAGCAAAGAATGTTATCTCAAAAAACAACTCTTATGGTAAAAAGAGTTTATGAAACTAAAGACAAAAATCTATTAAATCATTTAAAAGAGTTAATAACTACAATGAAGTCTGATCATGGATTTTTGTTATATAATACAAGAAGTAAAGAGCTAAAAAAGATTTATTTAGAAAAAGAACATAATTTAGATATTAGAGTAAAAAATTACATTTCACTTTTAGAAACTTTCCTTGATAATTTAGATAATAAATATATTGTTGAAGCAATACAAAAATATTCATTTGAATTATTACCAACTTTAGATTTAGTTGTAAATAGATTTGAAAATGAGAGTGAAGAGTATACAAATAAATTAAAAGATAGAGAGTTATTGATTTTATTTGGAACTTTGTTAACAATATTTCTTGAAGCTTTACTTATTGTTATACCATCTGTAAATAGAATGATTCAAACTGAGGATGAGCTAAAAGATTTAAACAATAATCTTGCGAAAAAAATAGAAGAACAAAAAAATATAATATTAGAAGAACAAAATGAGATAAAAAAGAGAGATAAACTTTCCTATGAACAATCAAAATTAGTTTCTATGGGTGAAATGATTGGAAATATAGCACATCAGTGGAGACAACCTTTGAGTGTTATAACAACAATTGTTAGTGGAATAAGCTTAAAACTTGAATATGATGAAAAAATAGAAAAAAAGGAGTTAAATGCCTCTTTAGAAAAAATTTTAGTTCAAGCTGATTATTTATCCAAAACTATAGATGATTTTAGAAGTTTTATTAAAGTTGATAAAAAACCTACTAAAATTAAAATATCTGAATCAATAAATAAATCTTTAGTACTCCTAGAATCTTCATTAAAAGTAAACCACATAAAAGTTGATGTAAGCATAGATGAAGATTTAAGTATGTTAGGAAATGTTAATGAATTATCTCAAGTTATAATTAATATATTAAAAAATGCTAAAGATGTACTTATTAATTTAGATGAAGAGGATTCACAACGGTTAATTTTTATAAAAACTGAAAAAACAAAAGATAATAAGTTTATAATCTCTATTTTGGATAATGGTGGAGGTATTAAAGAAGAAATAATAAATAGAATATTTGAACCATATTTTACTACTAAGCATTCAACAATTGGTACAGGTATAGGATTATCTATGTGTGATAAAATTATAAGAGAAAGATATAGAGGAAATATTACAGTTGAAAATAAAACATTTTATTATGAAAAAGAAAAATATATAGGAGCACTTTTTAAAATTATATTTTATAGATGACTAACTAAATCCTTTGAAGGTTTCCCATAATAAAAACCTTGTGCATAATCTACATTTAACTCTTTTAATAAACTATCAATCTCTTTTGAACTAACAAATTCAGCAATAACTTTTATATCAGATTTTTTTGCGAAACTAACTATTGATTTAACTAAATTTTGAGTTTTAGTATCATCTAATATATGTTTGATTATTGAACCATCAATTTTTATATAATCAACTTGAAGTTTAATTAGATAGTCATAATTTGAATATCCACTTCCAAAATCATCAATTGCGATTTGACAACCTTTATCTTTAAATCTTTTTAGAAGTTTAGTAATGTGTTCACTATCTTCAATCTCCTCAGATTCAACTATTTCTAAAACCATTTTTTTTAATACTTTTTTTTGTTGGGCAAAATCAAAAATAAATGACATTAATTCATCATTCATTAAGTCTTCAACACATAAATTTAAAGAAAACTCTTGATTAATAGTTGAGAATTTACTTATTACTTTTTCAACCATTTTATATGTTAGTTCAGGATATAATCTTGTTTTTTTTGCAATATTTAGGTATTCATTTGGATATATTATTTTGTCATCTTCAACTAATCTCATCAAGGCTTCATATTTTTCTATTTTCTTTGTTTTATAGTTATATATAGGTTGATAGTGGGCAATTATTCTATCTTCACTTAGTGCTTTGTGCAATTTCTCAACCCATAAAATATTATTTTTAAACTCTTCAACACTTTTCATTGAACTATTATATTCAGCAATTCTAATTTTTTTATTTTTTGCTTCACTTAGGGCTATATCTGCAAAAGTTAGTAGATTTTCTTTATTTGTTGCTAAACCACAAGTATATGTAACTAGAAATTTATTTTTATCTACATAATAAGCTTCTTTACCTTTTTCATTCATAAATACTTCTACAAGTTCTTTTAATACTTTAATATCTTGGTAAGGATAATATATAGCAAAAATGTCAGCTTGTACTCTATACAAAATGCAATTTTTGTCACTAAAAAAATCAAATAACCTATTTGCAAAAGATTTAATTACTTCATCTCCTACTTCATGACTATAACTGTCATTTATCTCTTTAAATCTATCTATATTGATTAAAGCAAGTACACCTTCATCGACTTTTGTAAGTTTATTTATAAGACTTACTCTATTTCCTAATCCAGTTAGTGGATCATTTTTAAATAGATCATTTAGTTTAGTTCTATTTTCTATTAATTCTGTTACATCAGTAGAAGATGATATAAATTCTACTATTTTCCCATAAGAATCTTTTATTGGGAATATTGTTGTTTTATTATAATAGCTCTCCCCATTTTTTCTTCGGTTTTTAATTAATCCTTTCCATATTTTTCCACTTCTTATAGTTTTCCATAACTCTTTATATTGTGTTTTATTATTGTCAGGATGCTTAAGAATACTGTAACTGTTATTTATTAGTACATCTTTTTTAAATCCACTTATTTTTTCAAAATTGTCATTAACATAATGAATTTTTCCATTAATATCTGCTCTTGATACAACTGATGTATGGTCTAATATCATTTTATATTGCTCTAGAAGATTATAATTTTCATTTTTTTCATCTTCAATCTTTTCAATTTTAGAAGAGATAAATTTTCCTATTAGAATAGAGATAATTGTTAAAATAATTAGTATGGATAATACTTTTTCAGAATACTCAACTAATGAGTTTTTTAATCTTAATTTCTCTTCAGATAAAAACTCTTTTAATTCTGTTATATAAAACCCTGAGTTTATTATTATGTTCCAATCTTCGATATAATGGAAATATGTAGTTTTCTCATCTACTTTTAGGCTATCAGGTCTATTCCAATGGTAAGATATATACCCAGAAGTTTCTTTTTGAGCTCTATTAATTATTTCTTGAATAAACATTTTATTGTCATAGCTTTTTAGATTTGTTAAATCTCTTTTTTCTAGGCTAGTGTCTATTGGATGCATAAGAATTGTGGCTTTTGTATTAAGAACCCAAAAATATCCATAATCATTCTCTCCAAATCTATTAACTTCTAATTCATTTATAAAAGTATTTATTGTCTTTTTATCTATTTCATCTTTATATACACCAGCTGCAATATAGATGTTAAGATTTTCATTGTATTTTATATAAACATATTTTTCAAATAATTCATTTTTATCTGTGAGAGGTTTATTCCAATAATAGCTACCATAATTTTCATCTTTAGAAAGAGTTTGTTTTACGAAGGATACAAACTCTTTATTATCTTTTGCTATGTTTAAAATATTTTTTGAGATTAAATTATTGTTATTTCCATGATAAAGAATTTTGCCTTTTTTATCAAAAATATAGATATATCCTGTATTGTTATCCCACTTATAATAATCAAGTGTAGGCTTTGTATTATTTATTATTTTTTCAATATTTTGTTTTGAAGAGTATTTCTTATTTAGTACTCTTTGTATATAGTCAATTTTCTCTTTTAATATTAATTCATTATTTTTGTATTGAAGTGTTTTTAGTGTTTCAACTCTTTTTACAACTTTTTCAATTTCATTTTTTATTAAGTCTTTATTTGAGTTTATATAGTCATTTTCATAGCTATTTACTCTATTTTTATAAAAGTCATCAGCAAACTTATATACAAAAATACCTGTTATAATAGAAAATAATAAAGTACTGATGACTAAGTTTAAAAAGTTAAATTTTGACAGAGAAAAACGCATTTTTGACCTTAAATTTTATAATAATAAATTATTATAGTATTATTATTTCTTAAAATCAATAGTCTTTTCTCCTTTTATAACTTATTATTATGATATATCTTTTAAATCAGTATTTTCTCCATTATTAAACACTCTTCTTTCAAATACACTCTCTACATTGTCATAAATAATCGAATCTTTATCTAAAAATATTAATTTGCTTTTATCTAATTCATTAACATTTTTTAATCCCATAACTGCAAGTAAACTTTTCATACTTTTTAAAATATTATTATGATAGTTTTTAATATAGTCTGAATGTTTTTTTACAAAATAATGTTTTCTCTTTTTGATATCTTGTGTTGCTAAACCTACAGGGCATTGATGCTTGCCTGCTCCTGAGCAGTATCTAGCTCTAATACATCCTGCACTCATCATAAATCCTCTTGCTATTTGTATAAAATCTGCACCAATACATAATGTAATAATAACGTCATCAGGAGTTAAAACTTTCCCACTTGCTGAAATCTTAACTTTGTCTCTTATTTTATATTTTTTAAGTACTTTATCTACTAAATAGATAGCATCTCTTATATCCATTCCTATTCTTTCCATCATATCAAGTGGTGCTGTGGCACTTCCTCCACTTCCCCCATCAATAGAAATATAATCAGGATAAGATAAACCTAAGTCAACTCTTCTTTTTATCTCTTTTGCTATTGGTTCAATATTTTCATTATCTGAAATTACAATTTTTATTCCAACAGGTTTTCCTGAAGCTTCTTGAAGTTTTGCTATAAAATCAAATAGTTCTTCATTTGTTTTTGCATATGGGAATCTATTTGGAGAAAAAGCATCTTTATATGGTTCAATATTTCTATAGTGAGCAATAGCTGGGGTTACTTTTTTTGCAATTAGTTTTCCACCTGTTTGTTTTGCACCTTGTGCAATTTTTATTTCAGTCATACGACAAAAACGCATCTGTTTTTTGTACCTTTCCATATCAAACTTACCATCTTTTGTTCTAACCCCATATAAACCTGAACTAATTTGTAAAATTATATCTGGCATATCTTCTGGAACATCTTCTGGAAAATTTTCTATTGGCACATTCCAGTCTGGTCTATAAAAACACTCTTTTTCTTTATTAAATACGTAAGTATCTGCTTCAGGGTTTTTATAAAAAATCATTTTTCTATAAAAATCAATAGCTACTGGTTTATTAAATAGAAATTTAAATAGTTTAAATGTATTTTCTTGAAAAGAGTTTCCTTTAACCTCTTTCATATATTTTGTGCTATAGTTGTTGTGTGTAACAAAAAAGTTTGAAGTTAATCCACCTTCCCCTGAATTAATAGGAAAGTTTCCTTCTTTTGCTCCATATACAAAAGCACGTGTTCCTTCTGGTGATATTGAACCATCACTCATAGGACCTCTTCCTATAATAGAATTTGAAATAAAAGGTTTTTTTCTTGTTTCACCAAAGGTTACAATAAAGTCATTTTCAACTTCATCATCATTTAATACTATATTTGTATGTTTTAACATTAATTTTGGTTTTTGTAAAGGTTGGGAAGGGGAAAAGGATGCAAAATTTATTTTGTCTCTTGAAGCACTATAAACCCAATCAAGTTTATCCATAGATTCATAAAACTTTTCATCACCAAAGTATTGTCTAAAGGGTTCCCTAAACTCTTGAAAAACAAATCTTAATCTACCTATAATTGGATAGTTTACCAAAATTTGATGTTTTCTTTGAACATACTTATCATGTACATACCAAGCAAAAATAAATATTGCTACCCAAACTAATATTAAAAGCCAAGTTTCCATTAAATTTCCTGTAAAAAATTATATAATTGAAATATATCGTATGAAAGTAACTGAATAGTAGTGATTAGTATAAATAAGAAGGAAAATCCTTCTTATTTTATACCTCTTGCACCAATATTCCCATATCTGTGAAATGAGTGAGAGATTGATTGTTCTATGAAATAGTTTAGAAGTTCAAGTCTTCCTTCCATCATAGGTTTTTGTCTAACAATATAAGTTAAAGATTCAGAGGCTTTTTCAAATACACAAGCAGGTACTTTTGAAATATTTGAATAGATTACTCTATCATAGTTAGGAATCGATTGCATAAATTTATTATCATCTTCCTCAACTAAAGTATCTCTTCCACTAAATAAATCAGCTTTATTTGTTTCAAGGAAAGTTTTTATTTCACTATTATTATCAATAGAAACTCTAAAATGAACACCAGAGATTTTTGCTGCTAAGATTCTTGAAACTGCTTCAAAAATTGTATCATCAGTAGAAACTCTAATTAAAACATTTTTAAGTGGTAAATATCTAAAGTGATTATCTTCACCTCTTACTTCACAATAATCTTTTGCTTTAGAAAACTCATTTTCATAATTTTCTAAATAAGATTGAACTGCAACTTCTAGCATCTCAAATTGCTCTTTATTTGAACTATCTTGTTTTGCTTTTTGGATAAATCTTGTTAAGTCAGTATTGAATTTTTTTGTAGTTTTTGGTGTTGATACCTCTTCAAACTCAACAAATTGAGTTATATAGTTGAAAATACCAACTTTTCTACCTGCTCCAATTGCAGATTTACCCATGCCACCAAATGGTTGTCGCAGAACGATTGCACCAGTTGTTCCTCTATTTACATAAAGGTTTCCAGCTTTTAAGTTTGCTTTCCAGTATTCAACTTCCCTTTCATCAAGTGATTCAATCCCTGAAGTTAATCCATATCCAGTTGAGTTTACAATATCAACTGCATGTTTTAAGTCTTTTGCTTTCATTACAGCTAAAACTGGACCAAAAAGCTCATTCTTATGAATAAAATTTCCTTCCTCTACACCCCATTTAATTGCAGGTTTTAACATATAAGGATTCTCTTGGGCATACTCAGGTGCAACTAACCATTTTTCATTTTTTTCTAAACTATTAATAGCTTTTTCAAGATTTCCTGAAACTGGATTAGCTAAAGTACCAATTCTATTTTTAAAATCCCAAACAGAACCAACACTCATAGATTTTGCAGTATCAATTAAAGCTTTTTTAAATGATTCATCATTATAAACTTCCTCTTCTAAAACTAAAAGAGAAGTTGCTGAACATTTTTGACCTGAGTTGTTAAATGCACTTAAACATACATTTTTAACTGCTTGTTCTCTATCTGCCATACTAGTTACTATAGTTGCATCTTTTCCACCTGTTTCAGCTGTTAGTAATAAATCAGGTCTTGTTTTTAACATAGATGCAGCTGTATCTTCTCCCCCAGTTAGGATTACAAAATCTACATCTTTGTTTGCAATTAAATGTTCACCAGCTAGTGCACCTGGACAAGGAACAAATTGTAATACATTTTTTGAAATACCAGCATCCCAAAAACATTTACACATCTCATAAGCTGTAAGAGCAGCAACTGAAGCTGGTTTGATAATAGCAGTGTTTCCAGCAGCTAATGTTGCAGCAACTCCACCTAATGGAATAGCAACAGGGAAGTTCCAAGGTGGAACAACAACTCCTACACCTTTTCCTTTAAAGTTTAAGTTTTCATATTTTTCAAAGTAATGAGCTGAATAAGGATAAAACTCTAAAAAGTCAACTGCTTCAGAAACTTCAACATCAGTTTCAGTAAATACTTTTCCAACTTCAGCAGCAGCAACACCTATTAAATCATCTCTTCTTTCTCTAACTTTGATAGCAACTTGTTTTAATACTGCATGTCTTTGTTCATGAGTTAAATCTCTCCACCCATCCACATCAGCTTTTGCAGTTTCTATTGCTTTTTTAAGGTCATCAGCATTCGCAGTTGCAAATTTACCAGCTAGTACATTCTCTTTTAACTGAGATTTATCAATAGCTTCCATTATTTTTCTATCTTCTACAATCTCTTCACCTGCAACAACAATTGGTTTAATGTCATGATTTGTATCTTTTGAAAACTTCCATTTTTTAACAATAGTTTTAGCCCACTCTTGATTTGCTGGAAGGACAAAATCTGTATCTGCTTCAGCATGGTACTCTTTTGTATCATAAGAAGTAATTGCGTAATCTTCCCATTTTTCAGTAAGTCTATTTTGTTTTCTTTTAGCACCAACAAAAGATGTTTTTTCATGTTCAAATGATTTTAGGAATAAATCTTTTTGCATATTCCAATCAGCACTTCCAACTTTTAGTCCAAATGAATATCTAATAAAGTTATCATCACCTGTATTCTCATCAAGTCTTCTAACTAGATATGCAATTGCATTTGTAAATTGCTCTTTTGCAGCTGTTGGCGCATAAAGAATCACATTTTTAGAGATCTCTCTAATTGCAAGTCTTGCAGCTTCACTCATACCCTCAAGCATCTCTAAAGTATGATAATCACTTGTACCATTCTCTTTTGCTAATTGTGTAGCAAAAGCCAATTCAAATAGGTTGTGTGAAGCTGTTCCTATATGCATAAAAGGAGCATTTTCAGGAAGTAGGGCATATCTTGCCATTCTTTTGTAGTTTGAGTCAGTATCACTTTTATCTGTATAAGTAACCATCCCCCAGTGTTTTTGAGATGCTTCTGTTTCTTCCATCTCCATATTTGCACCTTTTACAAGTCTAAACTTAATAGGGCTTCCACCATTTTCTACTCTTTTTTTAGCCCATTCACATAGGTCTTTTTGCCAATTAAATGAATCTGGAAGATATGCTTGAAGAACTATACCTGCATAGAAATCTTGAAATTCTTCCTTTTCAAGTGTTTTCTTGAATACAGCAACTGTAATAGCTAGATCCCTATACTCTTCCATATCAAGGTTAATAAATTTGTTTGATTTTGTCCCATCTGGAGCTATATATGGATATTTTTTTGCTTGTTTGTAAATTCTTGTTAATTTTTTTACTAACACATCTACTGTGTTATTAAAATTCAGTGCATTTATTTGAGAATAGATAGTTGAAATTTTGATTGAGATATAATCAATATTTGGGTTCTTTAAAGCTTCAAGATATTTTTCAATTCTCTCTTCTGCCTCCTCTTCACCTAGAACAACTTCCCCAATAAGGTTGATATTTATTCTTGTTCCCTCTTTTTTTCTCATCTCAAGATGTTTATTAAAAGGCTCTTTTTCACCTTTTAAAACAACTGTCTTTGTATCCTCTCTAATTTGGTCAATAAACATAGGAACTGATAAACCAGGTAGGTGTTTACCTATATTTTGGAATAACCATAAAAGCATTCTATCTTTAGTTGTAAAGAAATGTGCCATTCCATGTTTTTCTAATAAAAAGCAGATTTGGTCTGCAACCCTTGCATAAGAATCACATCTAAATGATTGGTCCATAAGCTCTATTAAAAGAGCTTTATCTTTTGGGTGTTCTAGCATTTTGTTCATTTTTACATAGAACTCTCTGTCAAAGTCACTTACAAGTTGTGTTGCTCTATTTTGCCATTTTTCTGCTAATTCAATTGCCGATTGAATAATAGTTTCTTCATTTTTCATATGCTTTCCTCTTAAAATTTATCAAAATTTAATTAAATTTTAAGTAGCTTTAAGCGCACGCTTTTAAATGTGCTTTAGGAGGGGTGTACCGCCAAGTAAAACCCCTCTTGCTACTTGATATTTTTCTTCTTTTTAATTAATGTTTTTTCCCCAGATAAGCTTCTTGAATTGTTTTTGAATTTAATAACTCTTCAGCTGTACCCTCATGGGTAATTTTTCCTACTTCTAAAACATATGCTCTATCAGCTAACTTTAGGGCTGCTTTAGCATTTTGTTCAACTAATAACACTGTCACGCCACTTAATGCAATCTCTTTTACTGCTTTAAAAATTGCCTTAATTAAAATTGGAGCAAGGCCTAATGAAGGTTCATCCAAAATCAATAGTTTTGGTTTACTCATTATTGCTCTACCAATTGCAAGCATTTGTTGCTCACCACCTGATAATGTTCCTGCTAACTGTTTTCTTCTCTCCTTTAATCTTGGTAATATGTCATAAATCCATTCTAAAGTCTCTTTATCATGGTCTTTAAGTGTATAAGCTCCCATCATAAGATTTTCTTCAACTGTTAATGTTCCAAAAACTCTTCTTCCTTCTGGAGAATGTGACATACCTAAAGATACAATATCGTGTGCTTCTGTTTTGGTGATATCATTTTTATCAAAAACAATATGACCTGATTTTGATTTTAAAAGCCCAGATATAGTTCTAAGGGTAGTAGTTTTACCTGCACCATTTGCACCTAATATTGTTACAACTTCACCTTTTTTTACATAAAGAGAGATTCCCTTAATTGCAGCAATAGCTCCGTAACTTACTTCTAGATCTTTTACTTCTAATAGAATTTCATTATTTACCATTACTGCTCCTCATCTTCATCATCTGAACCAATATAAGCTTCAATAACCCTTGGGTCATCTTGGACAAAATTTGGTTCACCTTGAGAAATCTCTTTACCAAAGTTAATTACGGTGATATAGTCAGTTAAGTTCATAACCATCTCCATATCGTGTTCAATCATCATAATACCAATATCCATTTTACTGATATCTCTAATAATCTCAGTTAACTCTTTTGTTTCATTTTCATTGAGTCCAGCTGCAGGTTCATCTAGGATTAGAAGTTCAGGATTAGCTGCAAGTGCTCTTGCCATCTCAACTTTTCTTTGATTACCATAAGATAAATCTCCAGTTGGATGAGTAGCTAAATGACTTAAGTTAAAAAATTTCATTAACTCTTCAACTTTTTTCCAAGCGGCAGTTTCATCTTTTTTATATGCTGGCGTATGAATAATTGCGTGATACCATTTTTGTTTTGATTTTGTATGATATCCAGCCATAATATTTTCAGCTACACTCATCTCTTTGAATAATCTAATATTTTGAAATGTTCTTAAAACACCCCTTTGTGCAATCAAATGTGGTTGCATACCTGTGATATCTTCACCTTTATATTTGATTTTCCCCTCTTCAGGAGTATAAATACCAGTTACACAGTTAAATAGTGTAGTTTTACCTGCACCATTTGGACCAATAATTCCATAAATTTGACCAGGTTTAACTTTTATAGTTAAATCATCAATTGCAACTAAACCATGAAAAAATTTAGATACATTTTCTATTTCTAAAACATATTTCATTATTTAGCTCCTTCTTTTGGTCTTAAAAACTTTGGAATATTTCCAAAAGTTGCTGGCCATACACCATTTGGTCTAAGAACCATTGTAAGAACCATTGCTGCACCAAAAATTAGGTATCTAGATTCTTTAAACTCTGTAAATAATTCAGGTAATACAAACATCACAAACGTTCCTATAATTACACCAGGAAGTGATGCTGAACCACCAACTAGTACAATTGCAAAGAACATAACTGATTGCATAAAGTTAAATGACTCAGGTGAAACAGCTGAATACTGAACTGCAAAGATTGAACCAGCAGCTCCAGCAATAGCAGCACCTAAAGCAAAGGCAAACAGTTTGTAATAAGGGATATTAATACCCATAGATTTCGCTGCAATCTCATCTTTATTTATATAATATAAAGCTCTACCATATCTTGAGTTATCAAGATTTCTTATAATCAATAAAGTGATAATTAAAAGACCATAAGCCATGTAGTAGATTGCTGTATCAGACCATAACTCATATCCAAAGATTCTAACTACATCAATTCCAAAAATACCATTTGGTCCACCTGTTAAGTCGAAAATATTGTTTTTTAATACTTGTTCAAAAATAATATTAAATCCAATCGTAGCAACTAATAAATAGTCACCTCTTAAGTGGATGATTGGACCCGCTAATAAAATAGCAATAATCACAGGAAAAATGATTGCAAAAGGTAAGGTTTCAATTATTTCAAATCCAAATTGAACATTTAAAATTGCAGTTGTATATGCTCCAATACCAAAGAAAATTGCATGTCCCATATTAAATACACCAGCACGTCCTAAGATAATATCTTGTGAAAATGCTACAGTTGCAAATACTAAGAATGTAATTCCAATAGATAACCAAGCAGAATCAACTAAAAACGGAAAGATTGCCATTACTGCAATAAAAATAGCAGCTATTATTGTAGTTTTATTCATTATACTTTCTCCGCTGTTTTTTCACCAAGTAATCCAGTTGGTCTTACTATTAGAATAATGATTAACAAGATAAATGTAAATGTTTCAGCCCACTCAGTTGAGATATATCCTGCAATTAGGGCATTAAATAATCCTAATAAAAGCCCACCTAGCATTGCTCCTGGAATTGAACCAATTCCACCAATGATTGCTGCAATAAAGGCATTTAAACCATAAAGCCATCCCATATCAAATGTTAATGCTCTATAATATAGTCCAATAAATAAACCACCAATTGCTCCAAGCATTGAACCAATAATGAAAATTATCATTACAACTTTATTTACATTGATTCCCATAAGTTTTGCTGCGTCTTGGTCTATTGCAGTTGCTCTAATTGCTGTACCCATTTTTGTTTTATTAATAAAAAGAAATAATCCAATCATTAAAACTGCAGAAAGTATTAAGATACAAACTTGAGTAAAGGTAATAATAACTCCACCAATATTCCAAGTAGTATTTGGCAATAAATCAGCAGGGAAAATTAACATATTTGGTCCCCAAATTAGCATTATCCCATTTTGAATAACCAAAGCTGCACCTAATGCTGAAACCACAGCACTTAATCTTGGTGCCGTTCTTAAAGGTCTATATGCTAGGCGCTCAAGAAGGACACCAACAAAAGCTACTATTATAGATGTAAGTAAAAATATAATAATAATATTAATGAAAGAAGACGCACTACTTCCAAAGAATTGAGTAAATATCGTAAGTCCTACATAAGCTGAAAAGGCAACAAGGTCTCCATGGGCGAAGTTGATTAACTTCATTACCCCATAGACCATCGTATAACCCAAAGCAACTAATGCATATAGACTTCCTATTGTTAATCCATTTATTAACTGTTGAAGAAAAATATCCATATTACCTCTTTGTGTTGTTTTATTTATTGACCAACAACGTCTTTAGTACCGTTATTATTTAATTTGTATACTACAAATTTAGCACCAACTCTTTCACCATCTTCTCTAATGTTAAATGGCCCAGTAATACCTGGAAAATCTTTCATATCATTTCTAATATAATCTGAAATTGTTTTAGTATCCAATGATTTTGTTTCTTCCACTGCATTAAAAATAGCTCTTAGACCATCTGCATTTGTAACAGGCCAAATTGAAGGAGGGTTAATTCCAAATTCTCTTTTATAAGCTGCAAGATATTTTTTTGCTTCTTTATAAGGTAAAATTTCTGGAGTAGGGAAGTTTATAATAACTGTTCCAGCAGATGCCTTACCAGCTAATTTATAGAAATCAGGGTTGTCATTTGAATCCCCACCAACAAAATCTGCATCAATACCTAATTGAATTTGTTGTGCTCTTAAAAGACCACCATCTGTATAATAACCTGAGTAATAGATTACATCTGGATTCATAGCTTTAATTTTTGTTAAAACTGCTGTAAAGTTTTGAGTTCCTGATTTAATTTTACCTCTAAAAATTACATTTCCACCAATTTTTTTAATTGATTCTTCAGTTGCTGTACCTAATCCATCTGAGTATGAAGAGTAATCAGATAAAACAACAATTCTCTCATATTTTTTTTGATTTACAAAATAATCAGCTGTAAAGTCACTTTGTGAAGAGTTTGGAAAAGAATTTCTAAAGAAAGTCCAATATTTTTTAGCAATTAAAGAATCACTAGTACCATCACTTGTTTGTAATACTTTATTTCTATAATATGTTGTTTGAGCAGCTTCTGTTGCACCAGAAGTATATGAACCAATTACAGCTATAACACCAGCATTTACTAATTTTTTAGCACAAACTGCTGCTTTTTGAGCTTTTGCTTCATCATCACAAGTTACAACTTCGATTTTTTTACCTAAAAGCCCACCTTGAGCATTTTTTTCATTTGCTAATAATTTAACAAAGTTATCGATACTTTGACCTTCATTTGCATATTTACCAGTAATAGGTGCTTGTACACCAATTTTAACAACATCACTTGCTAATAATGAACAAGTAACAATACCACTTAAAGCTAATGCTTTTACAATTTTTTTCATATTTTAACTCCTTAAATTTTGTCCTACTTTTTTGTCCTCAAAGTTATAACGATGGTTCAATGATGTAACATCCTATACACCATTCTCCAACTTTTTCAATTTTTTTTATTTGGCCTCCTTTAAAAGTTGATTTAAGATTTTTAAATTTTGATACTATTTTATCAAAAGATTCTATTAATGCATCAAGTCTTACTTGCGCTTTTTTCCTTGCACTACTAGATATATCTAGATAAAATCCAAATATTGCATAATCTAAAGTTGTATCATTTTGATTCTCTTTTTGAAGCATTTTGCACATAAGTTCAATATCATCTAAATATTCTTGTTGAACATTTCTAACACCATTTTTTAAAGACATGATTACTTTAGAAATTGAGTCATTATCACTTTTATGTTCAAATCTTTCATCTAAAGTAATGCTTAGATTTCTATCCATAATATAGTTTTCTCTCATAAATTCTCTAAAAGCACTTCTATTTGGTAATGAACATCTTAATATATCAGAAACAGTTGCATCAATAAATATTTCAGGAGCATTGTCCAATTTGGCAATCTCTTGTGCTACATGAATTGATAAAAATTTTGGTGGGGCATAAGATAGATATAGTTCATCACAAGTCCAAAAAGAGTAGTTTCTTTTTGCATTTTCAATACCTAATAAAACTGCATTAATTACTGCTTCTTTTTTTGGAAAAATATTCATTAATCTATCTCCACATAATTTTCATCAACTTCTTCTAAAATACCACTTTCAAAAAGTATATCTTCAATTAGTCTATTTTTAGAAATGTTTAGATCTTTGCTTAGAATAATTAAAGCCTTATCTAACCTGCTATCAATCTTAATAGTAAGTTGAGAGATCTCTTTTTTCTTACCTTTAACATGTTTATTAATAACTTTCTGTATCACAGATCTTTTATTTTTTAGTTTAGCCAATGATTTAATCCCTATAAAACTTTTTTAGTACTACTTTTAGTACTACCATTTTAAACTTAGAAAATTATTTCATATAAAAACTTTGTTGAAACTTAATTTTTTACTCTTGTTTTGTATAATTTTTATGCAATAATTAAAAAAAACTGTATAAATGCACAATTATGCTAGATATAAAAAAAGGAACTGAAAAAAAATAAATTCTAAAATTCTTTTTATAAATGGTATTTATGTTTCATAAAGTAACAAAAAACCTTTAAGAAAACTTATTTTTTAACTGTTGAATTATGAGTCCTAGTATTATAGTTATAAGTCCAAATAGGGTTGAATAATATATCTCTTCACCTAAAAGAAAGTGAATAAATATTAAAGATAAAAAAGGTGATATAAAAATTAAATTTGCAATTTTTGAGGTAGATTCAGCATGTTTCATGGCATTTAGCCAAAAAAGAAAAGTTACTCCCATCTCAAAAAAACCAACATAAATTGCTGCAAAAATACCTTTTATTTCAGTTACTTCTTGTAATGTGCCAGTGAAATATCCATATAATCCAATAATAGGAACTGAAATTATAAAGTTAGAAAATACACCAATTATAGGTTCAACTTTATTTTTTGTATTTATTATCCAGTACATAGACCATAAAACAGTAGAAAGTAAAGCTAGAAATACACCATTTAAATTTGAGAAATTTAATGTAAAAGGTTCCCCTTTTGTCGCAATAATTAATACTCCAAAATAACAAATTATTCCAGCAACAATATCATTTATAGTTAATTTTTGTTTTAAGAAAATTACAGAAAGAAAAGTTAACATTAAAGCCCAGGTGTAGTTTATCACTTGGGCTTCTTGGGCAGGTAGGGCATCATATGCTTCAAATAATACTAAATAGTAAAGAAAAGGGTTAATTAAAGCTAAAAGTAATACTGTTTTCCAATTATTTTTAATATATAAAAGTACATCATTTATTTGTTTTCTTAAAATAATTATAATCAATAATATAAGCATTGAAGATACAGATGCATAAAAAAGTAGAGTTATAGGATTTAAAGTTAAAAGTGCAATTTTAAATACAGCTGCAACTGTAGACCAGAAAAAAACTGCAATAAGTGCATATTTATATGCTTTATTTTGAGATTTCATAAAGTACCTTTTAAAAGGTGAATTTTAATCAATAATCTTTAATATTTATTTAATCTGATTATTTTTTATATAATCTTCAATAATTTTTCTATGGTCAAATACTAGTTTCTCAAGTGGTATTTCATCTAATTTATAAATAAAAACCTCTTTTGCATCATCACATGCTCTTGGTATTCCTTCTGCTTTACATACATATACTGCTGATACCGTATGAAATCTAGGGTCTCTACTTGGTTCTGAATAGATATTTTGTAATCTAGAGATTTTTACATCTAAAGAGGTTTCCTCTTTCATCTCTCTAATTAGTGCATTTTCTACACTTTCTCCAATATCAACAAACCCTCCAGGAAGTGCTAGACCATGAGGTTCATTAAGTCTTTCTATTAAAACAATGCCTAAAAACTTATCTTCATTATAAAGTTCAATAATTCCATCTGTTGTTAAATAAGGGGTCTCAATCATAAAAATGCCTTCTTTTAGATGTTTAATAATAGCAGTATTTAACTATTTTTAATTTTAAGTTATATAAAATCATTTTCAAATTAGAGAAAAGATATTTTTATAATGACCAATTTTTTAGAAAAAAATCGTAATGAAATTTTAAAATCATCATTTGCTTTGTCAAATCAAGCAATATATTGGATAGATAAAGAGGGTAGTTTTGTATTCGCAAATGATAATGCCTTAGACTGTTTAGGTTATAGTTTAGAAGAGTTATTAGAATTAAAGCTTTGGGATATTGATGTAAATTTCAATAGCAAAGAGAAGTATATAAATGCTTTAAATAGTTTTAAGAATAATGAATTTATAGAAAACTCAAATATAATTGAGACTTCTCATAGAAAAAAAACAGGAGAAGTTTTCCCTGTTGAGGTTGTATCAAAATTTAAAATAATTGATTCCAAAGAATATGTTATTTCGTATGTAAAAGATATTACCAATAGATTAGAAAGAACACAAAAAATAAATTTATATTTTGAACTAATTAACTCTTCAAGTGATATGATTTTTTTGATTAATAAAGAAAATGAGATGATAGAGTTTGCAAATGAAAAAGTTTGTAAAAGTTTAGGTTATAGTTTAGCAGAATTAAAAAGTAAAAAGATTAGTGAAATAAGAAAACCCTTTGAAGGAAGTCAAAAAATAGATATACCTGAGGTTTTTAGAAGGCTAGAAGAGAAAAAAAATTTAATTACTTTTGGTATATATAAAAGTAAAAATGGAACTGAAATACCAGTTGAAAGCTCTTTACATTTAAAAAACTATTTGGATGCAAATTTTGTTACTGCAATTTCAAGAGATATTAGAGAAAGAATAGAGATAGAAAAAGAGAAAGAAGAATTAAATATAAAATTAAAAGAGTATAACAGAACACTTCAGCAAGAGATATCCAAAGCCAAAAAAGAGTTGATTGAATACGAAACAATGATGAAAAAACAATCAAAAATGGCTGCTATGGGTGAAATGATAGAAAACATTGCTCATCAGTGGAGACAACCTTTATCTGCAGTTTCTGTACTTTCTAGTGGTATGATTTTACAAAATGAACAAGGTGTTTTAGATAAAGAGTTGTTAAGTTCAGGATTAAATACAATACATGAACAAGTACAATACTTATCAAAAACTATCGATGATTTTAGGAATTTTTTTAAACCAGATAAAGAGAAAAATCTTTTTGAGATTAGAGATTTAGTTCAAAGTGCTATAAAACTTATAAAATCTCGTTTCAATCAGCTTTCTATAATTTTTACTTTAGATATAGAAGATATGAAACTGTTTACGTATGAAAATGAGTTTCTTCAAGTGCTTTTAAATATTATAAGTAATGCTGTGGATGAGTTGATAAAAAAGAAAAATAAGAAGATAATTGCTATTAGATTTTATACAGATGAAACTTTTATAATCTTAGAAATAAAAGATAGTGGTGGTGGAATTAGTGAAAAAATAATAGATAGAATATTTGAGCCATATTTTACAACTAAACATAGATATCACGGTACAGGAATAGGTCTTTATATGTCAAACAATATTGTAAAACATCTACATGGACAAATCGATGTAAGAAATGAACTATTAGAGTATGAAAATAAAGTTTATAAAGGTGCATGCTTTAGTATAAAGTTGCCTTTAGATACAAAAAAGGAAATTGATGGATGATAGATTACATGAAATATTAGCACAAGTTAGTATGATACATAAATCTTTATTAGAAGATGAAAAAATAGATGATGTTGATTATGTTTTAGAGTATATAGAAAATTTTGATGATGATGTTAAAGATCATTATTTAAAACTTCTTTTACAATATTATTTTCAAAAAAATAGTATATCAAATTTTAAAGAACTACTTTTATTAGGCTATAAATTTGATTTACGAATGGATGATATTAAACAAGCCTTTTTAAATATAAAATCAAATGATGAAAATGTAATTGAATTTTTAGAAGACAATGTTGTATTTTTTAAAGACACAAATTATGAAGAACCTTTGAACGCTATATATGAATATTATAAAAATAGTGATGATGATATTAAAGTTGCTTTAGAAGAAAGTTTAGAACTACTTAGAAGAAATAGATATATTTGTGCATTTGCTTACAAAAATAAAACTGAAGAGTATGCTAGATTCTTTATAAATGAAGATCTACTAGAGTCTTTAAAAAGAGACTTACCATATTTACTTAAATAGGAATTATTATAAAAAAATTTAGAAAAGTATATATTGAAATAACAAATATATGTAATCTTAAATGTAGTTTTTGTCCACCAAAAATATTACCTAATAAAACAATGTCTTTAGATGTTTTCAAAAATATTAATACACAATTAAAAAATATTACTAAAGAGTTAGCATATCATATAGTAGGAGATCCTTTAGTAATAAGTAATCTTGAAAAATATTTAGATATAAGTTTTGAGTCAGATTTAAAAGTTAATATAACAACTACTGCTAATAACTTAGAAGAAGGTCATTTTGATACTTTGATGCATCAAGCTATAAAGCAGATTAATTTTTCTATAAATTCATATAATGCAAACTCTCATAAAAAAAGTTTAGATGAGTATTTAAAACCTATTTTAGATTTTCTAGATTATGCTATTAATAAAAAACAACATTTTTTTATTAATTTAAGAATTTGGAATTTAGATGATTCTATGAGTGCAAAAGAGTTTAATAGAAGTGTTTTTGAAAAAATAAATAAAAAGTTTTCTTTAAATCTTGATATTGAAGAGATATATAAAAATAGACCTAAAAATATAAAAATAGCAAGAATGGTGTTTTTTAATTTTGATGATTATTTTGAATGGCCAGATTTAAGTAATGATTTTATCTCAAATACTGGAAAGTGTTATGGATTAGATTCTCACTTTGGGATTTTAAGTAGTGGAGATGTTGTCCCTTGTTGTTTAGATAAGGATGGTATAATCAATTTAGGTAATATAAATAATGATAAAATATCTGATATTTTAAATACTAAAAGAGTTAAAGATATTCAAAATGGATTTAAAAATGGTAAGGTTATTGAAGAACTTTGTCAGAAATGTGATTATAGGAGAAGATTTGATTAATAAAGATAAAAATTTGTTAGAGGGTGAGATTATTGCTTTAAGTATAAAAGATTTTTTTACAAAACCAATGCTTAAAATTGCTATTTTACCTTTGTTTTTTACATTAATTATTATGTTAATAATGTTTTACACAGCTGCAGGTTATGGTTTTGATTCTTTAGAGATTTATATTCAACAAACACAAAATGGTCAAGATGTAATGATTGATGAAAATGCCCCTTTTTATTTTATTTGGATAACTTCATTAATGGCATTTTTATTTAAATACTCTATTACTTCTTGGTTAGTTGGATTTCTACTTTATACAGTAGGGACAATTTTTATTATGATGTTTTCAGTTTTTCTTACTGTAATGATTATTGGATTTTTAACACCAATGATTTTAAATGTGATTCATAAAAGGCATTATGCACATTTAGAGATTAATGGTTTTGGTTCCCTTCTAAGTCCAATCTTTATTGCTATTAAAAGTTTGATTATAATGCTGTTTCTTTTTATTCTTTTTATACCCTTATATTTTATACCTTTAGTAAATATTGTGGCTATTAATTTACCTTTTTACTATTTTTTTCATAAAATGTTAAATTATGATGTTGCTTCAACAATCTTAACAGAAGAACAGTATAAATATATACATTATAAAAAAGCTAATAGTTTTAGATTTAGAACACTTTTATTATATTTCTTATCTATGATTCCATCTTTAATGCTTTTTTCTGCTGTATTTTTTATAATATATTTAGGACATGGATATTTTCAAGAACTAAATAAAATAAGAGATATTAAAAATGATAAGGATTTAATCGAACAAGGATTACAGAACTAATCTGTATCCTGTTCCTTGTACATTTCTAAGTACATCATTTGGTAGTTTTTTTCTAAAGTTTTTAATAAAAAGTCTCATTGCATTTGGAGTCATTATATTATCTTCATTCCAAATAACATTTTCCATCTCTTCATAAGTTATAATTCTATTTTTCTTAATTAGAAGTTTTAAAAATTGATTCTCTTTTTTTGTTAGTTTAAATTCTGTATTTTCATTTTGTATAATAGACTTACTTGCATCAAAAAGCCAACCCTCTTTTAGGTTAAAGATTTTTGAATCATCATAACTTTTAATAAATGCTTCAAATGCCGCATCAAGTTTGTCTTCTGTAATAGGTTTAATAATATATTTAACAAGATGAAGTTCGGTTGCATCTAACATATAGTTTAAATCTGTGTGAGCTGAAGTTATTATTACTCTAACTTTACTATCTCTTTTTCTAATTCTTTTTATTAAATCGATCCCTGTTTCATTTGGCATTTTTATATCTGTAATGATTAAATCAGGTTTATTGGATTCGTACATATTAAATGCTTCTTTTGCATTTTTAGCAAGAAATGTTTTTTTAAAAAGGTGTCTTAAGATTTCATAAATATTATTTCTGATCCCCTCTTCATCTTCTACATACAGAACAGAAAAGCTACTAAGTTTTGATATTATTGTTTTATCCATAAAAAGCCTTATTAATAAAGATATTGGTATCATAACAAAAAACCATTTTACGGAAGTTGAAGTGAAGTTTATTACAGAAAAAAATATCTCAAAAATGATAATTTATATTTTCATTATTATTATGAGTACAATGATATTTTTAATCTCATATTTTTATGTTAAAAATACTTATGAAGATTTTGAAAGACAAATGGAAAAGTCAGTACAAGATCAATATAGAAGTCAAAAAAGTATTTTGAAAAAAGAGATAAATACTATTATTGATATTATAAATTATAATGCAACAAAAAGTGATGAGGATGAAACTGAATTAAAAGCAGATACAGTAAGACTTTTAAACAATATTACTTTTGATAGAGATAAAAGTAATTATATCTTTGTTTATGAAATTTTGAATATGAATGGTGGAGATAATTTTGCAAAACTTTTAGTAAATCCAAATCGTCCAGATCTTTTAGGAAAACCGATCTCTACAAACTATGAAGATACTAATGGCAAAAGATTTAGAGAAGAGTTTATGAATGAAATAAGAATTTTTGGTGAATCATACACAGAATATTCATATAATAAAGTTTATACAAATGAAGCAAGACAAAAACTTTCATATTTTAAATATTTCCCAAGATGGAATTGGGTTATAGCAGTTGGTGTTTATGTTGATGATATAGAAAAAGAGATTGCAAAAAACAAAGAGCATTTAACTAAAAGAGTTCAAAATCAAGTTTTTCAAAATATTTTACTATTTTTACTATTTTTATCAATGGCAATAGTTATTTCTATTATAGTCTCACAAAAGATAGATGAGGTATTAAAGCGTTATAAAAAAAGTGTACAATCAAAATCTAAAGCTTTAAAAGAGTTAAATGAAACTTTAGAAAAAAGAGTTGAGGAAGAGATAGATAAAAATAGAGAACATGAACAACTTTTAGTACAAAAATCAAAGTTTATAGCACTTGGTGAAATGATTTCAAATATAGCTCATCAATGGAGACAACCTTTATCTGAGTTATCAACAATATTTATGTTTATAAAGTTTAAATACAATTTAGGTCAATTAGATGAAGAGTTAATGAAAAAGAAATCTAAAGAGGCTGATGCTGTTTTAGAATATATGTCTCATACTATTGATGATTTTAGAAATTTCTTTATGCCCAAAAAAGAGAAAGAAAAATTTAGTTTAAAAATTGCTATGGATTCTATTATGACTATTATCTCTAGCTCTTTATCAAATAACAATATAAATATTACAATTTGTATAGACAATGAGGTGGTTTTAAATACTTATTTAAATGAGTTTCAACAAGTTATTTTAAATATAATTAGCAATGCAAAAGACGTATTAATTGAGAATAATGTTGAGAATCCTTGGATAAAAATAGATGCAATTATTGATCAGGAGGATAGGGTAATAATTTATATTGAAGATAATGGTGGAGGAATAAAAATTGAACCAAAATCAAAAATCTTTGAACCTTACTTTACAACAAAAGATGATAGTGATGGAACAGGAATAGGGCTATATATGTCAAAAATAATTGTTGAAAAAAGTATGCATGGTAAATTAAAAGTTAGAGAAGCTGAATTTGGGGCAAGATTTGAGATAATCTTGCCAAAATGATTTAAAAAGGTAGAATCTTTTTGTTTTTTATTACTTGAGTATTCTCTTTTTGAAGATTAGTAACTAAATCTTTTAAGTCAGAAATTCTTTTTGTAAGTTTTATCTCTTTTGATAATAAATCATCGATTTGTTCAACTTTGCTTTGATATAGTTTATCTTTCTCTTTTATCTCTTTTTCTGCTCTATTTAATTTACCTTTTAACTGATTATATGATTTGTATATCTCTTCAAATTGTTTTGTTTTATCTTTTTTAGTCATTAAATCCATTTTATTGTATTCTAATTTGTTTTTTTCATAGGCTTCAAGTTGACTGTGTAACTCTTTTCTTTTTGCTTCACTAACTCTATACTTCTCATCAAAGCCTGAAATTCTAAACTCTAAGTCTCTAACAGTTTTTTGTAAAGTTTCTTTCTCTTTGGTAAGAGAGTTTATAAGTTTCTTTAAATTTGTCAATTGACTTAAAAAATTTTTATGGCTTTCTCTTTTTTGTTCCTCTAAATTAGTTACTAAAAATCTAACTGCCATATATTCTTTAATAGTAGTTTTATCAAGTTCAAAAATTGGAAATATTTTTGAGTTTACAAAATAAGTTGTTCCATCTTTTGCTAAGTTTTTATGAATCCCATTCCAAACATTACCATTTTTTATAGTTTCCCACATCTCTTCAAAAAAATTTTTTGGAATATCTGGGTGTCTTACAATATTATGAGCATTTCCTATAAGTTCTTCTCTTGTATATCCAGAAACTTCACAAAAACCATCATTTACAAAAGTTATTTTACCTTTTGAATCTGTTTTTGAAACTAAAGCTTCTTGATCAATAATCTCTAGATATGTTTCCATCTCTTGGTTTTGTTTTTCAAACATTTTTTTATAATAAATATCTTTAGATACTTTGTCTAAAGTCATATTTACTACATCAAAATCAATAGGTTTTAAAATATAACTTTCTACATGTAGATTTATAGCTTTTAACATTTGTTCAGATTCTGAACGCGCAGTAATTAATATTACAGGTACTTCTGTATCGTATTGTCTTATCCCATCTAAAACTTCTAATCCATCCATTTTTGGCATATTTATATCACTAATAATCAAATCAAATTTAGAATCTTTTGTGAAGTATTCTTGGAATTTCATAAACCCCTCAACCCCATTTGCACATAAAACAACTTCACCAAACCTTCTATTTAAAAACTTACCAAATTTCTCCCTTGCCAAGTCTTCATCTTCTATATATAAAACTTTAAATGTTGAAGTATCAATCTCATTCATGCTGCATCCTTAATTTATATCCCAGTCCATAGACATTTTCTATGTTTAAATTTGGAATCTTAATTCTTATTCTTGAAATAAGGTTTTTTAGATTTGATATAGAAGAATCAATTTCAAGCGAATCTTCCCATAATGTGTAGATAATATCATCTGTACTTACTACTTGATTTATTCTACTACATAACATATCTAAAAACATTATCTCTTTTTTTGTTAGTTTTATTTGTTCTTCTTTTTTATAAATAGATTTTTCAACTGGATCCCAATATAGTTCTTTATTTAGATAAAGCTTCTCTTTATCTGTTGCAAAAAACCTTCTTTTAAAACTTTTTTTAATTGTTTTATCAATACTTTGTAATAAAGTATTTACATCAATAGGTTTTAAAATATAATTATCAATATCTAGTTTAACTACTTTTAATAGTGTATCTACATCTAATTGTGCAGTTACAAATATAAAAGGTAGAAGTTCATCTATTTGTCTTACATTTTCTAGAAGATTAATCCCATCCATTATAGGCATATTTATATCACTAATAACCAAATCAAAAGATTTGTTTTGTAAGTGATACGCTCTAAAAATGGTTAAAGCTTCATCTCCATTTTTTGCAACAACAATATCATCATACACTCTATTTAAGATTTTCACTAACTTAATTTGTGTATGATAATCATCTTCAACTAACAAAATCCTAATGTTTTTTTCATAATCTTTAAAATTTTCCATGGCTCTATTCTATTTAATAAGGTATTATAATAATACCATATTTCACTAAATATAGATATAATCATTATTTATTGTATAACCTTGTTTTGAAAAATTATTAATTATTTCGTAATATGACTTCTCTCTAATTTTGTTTATTACGTTTCTTACACTATAAATAGTACAAGAATTATTATCCCACACTTTTTCTCTTATCTCTTCATAACTAATAATTCTATTGATATTTTTCACTAAAAATTCAAATAGTTTAAGTTCAAGTTTTGTTAATGCGACTTCTCTATTTTGATAATAGAATCTATTATCTTTTAAAGAGTATAAATAACCATTTTTAAATATCAATTTATCTTTTTTTTGAAGAATAATATAACTGTAGATAAAAATGTTATTCAATGTTTCATCTTTTTGTAATATATTTTTTACAGATATATTATATAGTGCATTAAAATCTACACTATTTACATCAGAGGTTAAAAAGATAATTGGAGTATTATAAAAGTCATTAGAAAAAGTGTGAACCAAATCTTTGTTATCATAATATTCTATATCTATTATTACTAAGTCATATCTAGATAGATTAAGATAAGCTGGAATATCTGCTAAAGTATCAATATTTAATATATGATTTTTTAAAGACTTTTTTACTGTATTATTTACAGTGTTATCTTTTCCTATCAGAAGAACTGATTTATCTTCTACAAATTGATAAGTAGTTGATTTCATTGTCATAATAAGCTCCTTATTTTTCAAAATTATAACAATAAAAAATATTTCAAAAGTATTTTTTTTTCAATATAATATGATACTTTTGAAATACTATTTATAGTTATAATTTTTCAAAGGATTTATAATGGTAAATAAAGGTTTTTTGAAACGTTTAAATGTTCTATATGTTGAAGATGAATTGGAAGCAGCAAATAAACTTTCAAAGTTTTTAGATAGATTATTTAATATTGTATTTTATTCTTCTAATGGAAAAGAAGCATTAGAAGTATTTTCAAAGAAAAGAATTGATTTAGTTATTAGTGATTTAAATATGCCTATAATAGATGGTTTAGAGATGTCTGAGAAAATCAAAGAGATAAATCCAAACATACCAATAATCTTAACAACAGCAAGAACAGAAACACCTTGCTTAATAAAAGCAATAGAATTAAATATTGATAGTTACCTTTTAAAGCCAATAGAATTGGATACTTTAATTGATAAGATATATACTATAGCAGATAAAATTGAAGCAAATCAATCTAGAAAATTGCTAGAACAATATAAAGATGCGATAGATGAAAGCTCAATAGTAATAAAATTTGATACAGAAGGTAAAATAAATTTTGTAAATAATCAATATGAAAAAATTACTGGTTATAAATTTGAAGAGGTTAAAGATAGATTTTTTAATTTTAATACTTTAAATGATACCTCTTCTTCTACATTCTCTAAGCTTTGGGAAAAATTGGATAATGTTGAAATATGGGAAGGTAAAATATTTGGAAGAACATCTGAAGATAAAAAGTATGTTTTTAATTCAACAACTATACCAATAGTAGATAATAATAAAAAAATATTAGAGTACTTATGTATTTCAAATAATATTACAGAAGAAGAGGGGTTAAGTGAAGTCTTAAAAGCTGAACTTGAAGAATCAAAAGATGATTTAACAAGTAAAAGTTATCTTTTGAATGAATATAAAAGATGTTTAGATATCTCTTCTATATTAATCAATTTTGATAAGAATTTTAAGATAACTAATTTAAATAGTAAATTTTTAGAACTTGCTAAAAAATCAATTGAGAGTTTTAAAGATAAAACATTAAAAGATATATTAAAAGATGAGCAACTTTATGCTGAAATAGTAGAAGACTTAATAGAAAGTAAGAGTAAACATAAAGTAATAAAAATAGATTTTAATGAAGATAAAAAGAAATATATAGATTTCACTTTTTCACCAGTATTTAATGAAAATAAACAGGTTATTGAATATTTAGCTGTTGGACATGATGTAAGCGAGATTATTGAATTACAGCATGAAATAGAAAAAACACAAAAAGATTTGATTTTAACTTTAGGTTCAGTTGGTGAATCAAGAAGTAAAGAAACAGCAAACCATGTAACTCGTGTTGCTTTATTTTCTTATATGTTAGCAAAAGAGTATGGACTTAGTGAAGAGGAAGCAACTTTACTTAAGTTGGCCTCTCCTATGCATGATATTGGAAAAATTGGAATACCTGATTCTATATTAAAAAAAGCTGGTAAATTAACTTCTGAAGAGTATGAGATTATGAAAACTCATACAACTATAGGTTTTAATATGTTTAAAAATTCACATAGAAAGATTTTAAAAAGTTCTTCAATAGTAGCACATGAACATCATGAAAAGTGGGATGGAACAGGCTATCCTAGAGGATTAAAAGGTGAGCAGATACATATCTTTGGAAGAATAACCGCTGTTGCAGATGTTTTTGATGCTTTAAGTTCAACAAGATGTTATAAACAAGGTTGGTCTCTTGACGAGATTAAAAACTATATGTATAAGAAATCTGGAATTGAGTTTGAACCAAAATTAGTTGAACTATTTTTTAGAAATATAGATAAAGTTCTTAAAATAAAAGAGAGTTTAAAAGATTAAAAAAGGAAAAATTATGAAAAGTATTAAATATTATGAAAAATTAGAAGTTTTTATTGATACAAACAAAAATAGTAAAAGTAAATTTTTTCTTTTAGTTGCTGAAAATTTTAATTTTAATTTTGATTTATTAAACTACTCAGGTTTAGATTTTAAAGGAGCAATTGTCCCTCAAATTGTTTATGAAGATTTTAATACTGATAGAGGGATGGTTGCTTGTGAACTAGATGATAGTATTGGAGCTTTTATCTTAGAAGATATGACTACAATAGATATAGATAAAGAACAATTACAAGAGTTTGATTCTATTATGCTTATTGTAGATGGTCTTAGCAAACATATTACCACTTTTTTGGAAGCAGTGTTCCAAACACTACCAATGAAAAGTGAAATTATTGGTGGTGGAGCAGGTAAATTAACATTCAAACAAGAACCTGTAATTTTTTCTAAAAATGGAATGTTTCAAGACGCAGCTATAATTTTAGCAGGAAAATCAACTTTAAGTGTTGGGGTTGAAAATGGTTGGGAGTATTTAGAGGGACCATTTATCGTAACTTCAGCTGAAAAAAATATCTTAAAATCACTTAATTTTAAAAATGCTTTTGATGTTTATAAAGAGTTTGTTGAAGAAAATAGTGGTTTAAAATTTGATGAGATGGATTTTTTTGATATTGCAAAAGCATACCCTTTAGGAATTGTAAAATTTAATAATGAAATTGTTGTAAGAGATCCAATTGGTTTAGACGAAAATGGGAATATGATACTTGTAGGAGATATTGAACAAAATTCAACGGTTAATATTTTAAAAGGTGAAAAAGAAAAATTGATTAAATCTTCATCCGTTGCTATAAATAATGCAATAAAAAAAGTAGATGATTTAAATACAATAAAACATATAGTACTTTTTGATTGTATTTCACGAACAATATTTTTAGAAAAATATTTTAAAAAAGAATTGGCAAGTATTAAAGAACCTGTACCTAATAGAAGAGTTTTTGGTGCTTTAACATTAGGTGAAATTGCAAATAATGGAAATGAATATATTAATTTTTATAATAAAACTTGCGTGGTGGGTGCATTATGCTAGTAAATAATTTAGCAATAACATACAAATGTTATAGTTCCATAGGGAACTCTTTAGACCTTCCTTTGATGATGAAAGAAGTTTTAAGAACATTTGTAAGTGAAACTTATGCTGTTTATGGTCTATATTCAATAGAAGAGGATGATGATATTAAAGAGCTTGCATCATTTGGAAAAATTGATAATTTTGATCCTTTTTTATATGATGATTATAAAGAGGTAATAAATAAGATTTATGAAGAGGATAAAATTATTCTTATATTAAGATTAGAATATGGTTCTATGTATTTAGTTATAAAACAATTAAATTTAGATGTAGAGTTTTTTATCTCTATGTTTGAAAGTTTTATAAATAAATTAAATCTTAGTATAAAGTCATGTCTAAATGTACATAAAATGAAAAAGAATAATGAACTTTTAAGGGAACAAAAAAAGGAGTTAGAAGCTGCAAATAAATCAAAAGATGATTTTTTGGCAAATATGAGTCATGAGTTAAAAACACCACTAAATTCAATAAATGTAATCTCTTCTGTAATGAAAGAAAATAAAAATGGAAATCTTTCTGCTAGAGATATTAAAAATCTTGAAATCATACAAAGTTCTGGTAATTATTTATTAGATTTGATAAATGATGTTTTAGACCTTTCAAAATTGGAATCGGGGAGAATAGTAGTTGATTATTCAGAAATAAATCTACTAACACTTTTAGATGAAATTTATAATATGTTTCTTCCTCAGACAAAAGAAAAAGGTATTAATTTGTATTTTGAATTTGATAAAGAGATAGAACCAAATATATATAGTGATGAGAAAAAAATAAAACAGATAGTTAAAAATCTATTAAGTAATGCTATAAAATTTGTAGAAAAAGGTAAATCTATCTATCTGCGTGTAAAAGATGAAGATGAACAAATAAATATCTCAGTAAAAGATGAGGGGATAGGAATTCCTCAAAATAGATTAAGTGATATATTTGACAGGTTTAAACAAGCTGATAGTAGTACTACAAGAAAATTTGGGGGTACAGGTTTAGGTTTAGCTATTACAAAAGAGTTATTAGAACTTTTAAAGGGTTCTATTTTTGTTAAAAGTAAAGTTGGAATAGGTACAACATTTTATGTAACTATACCTAAAAATAGTGATGCTATTAAATGTTTAGATATTTTAACTTTAGATGATGAATATAATAAAAAGAAAAAAATAGTTGAGATAGAAAAACAAGCAATTAGTAAAAATATACTTATTTATAATACCGATGCAGTTAAGTTTATAAATATAGTTATAACATTACAAAAAGATCATAAACTAACACAAGTTAGAGATATGGAGGAACTTTTAGAAAAAATAGATAATAATTTTGATGTTTTAATTGTTGATAGTAATGGTATATCAAAACATGAATTAAATATCCTAAAAGAAACTTATAAAAAAGATATTTATGTAATAAAAGACAATATTGTAGATATACCAGATATAATAGATTTTATAGGGAGATAATAATGAAAAATAAATTCTCAATTTTAATTTTAGATGATGTTGAAGAGAATATTTACTCTTTACAGTTGTTAATTGAAGAGTTTGATGTTGATATATATACAGCACTTAATGCAACAGATGCAATTCAAATTTTGATGGATAATGATATTGATTTAATTTTAAGTGATATTCAAATGCCAGATATTGATGGATTTCAGTTTGTTGAATATATAAAAGGGATTGATAAGTTAAAAGATATACCTATTATATTTATTACAGGTATTTATGATAAAGATGCTTATCAACAAAAAGGTTATGATTTAGGTGTTATTGAGTATATCTCTAAACCAATTGATGTTAATCTTTTAAGTTCAAAGCTAAAAGTATATATTGATTTATTTCATAAAAATAAAGAAACAAAAGAGTCATTACAAGAGGCAAATAAACTAGTTGTTCATAATACAAAAATGGCTTCAATTGGAGAAATGATTGGCGTAATCTCACATCAATTAAAACAACCTTTAAATATCTTGTCTTTATATTGTGATGATATTAAATATTCGTATGATTATGGAGAATTAGATAAAGAAGCAATAGATGATTTTTCAGAAAATACAAAACTTCAAATTCATCATATGAGAGATACAATTGATGGTTTCTTAGAATTTTTTAAAGCAGATAAAGATAAAAAAAGTTTTTCAATTAGAAAAACATTAGATGGAAGTTTTGAATTAGTTGATTCTATTATTAAGAAAAACAATGTTGAACTGAATATTGATTTTCAAAATGACTTTACATTAAAAGGTGTAGAGATGGAATTAACCCAAGTTTTAATGAATATAGTAACGAACTCAATTCAAGCTTTTCAAGACAGAAATGTAGATGATAGAAAAATAACTCTAGAAGTTTATTCAAAAGATGATAAAAACTATTTAACAATCAGTGATAATGCTGGAGGGATAGATGAACAAGATTTAGAAAAAGTTTTTGACCCTTATTATACAACTAAATCAGAAGGTACAGGTATTGGGTTATATATGGTAAAACTTGTTGTAAAAAACTCTTTTGAGGGGAATTTAACTTTAGAAAATTCAAATGTTGGTGTTAAGTTTATTATGGAGTTTGATAAAATTCAAGAATAGTTTTAAAATAAATAGTTTAGTAGTTTAATATAATAATAAACTACTAACTATTTAGTTGTAGAAGAAGTATATTATCGATTTTTTTAATTTTATAGTTTTCTGAGTTTTCTGCTTTTTTCACTACATCATCAGATAATAATATATAACCCACATTTTGTAACATCTGTATCTCTTTTTTTGTTAAGATATTTTGAATATCTAAGATTTTATTTTTATTTACACCTTGTACCATAATTAATCCTTTCCTCTTTATATATTATTACTATACTAAGGAAGTGTATCAAAAGTGTATCAATATAAATTTATTAAATAAAATTGAAAGTTAAAAGACTTAAAGCCATAATAAACATACCTAAAACAAGTCCTAAAATTGTTGTATGTGCATTGCCATAAACTCTTGCAGCTGGTAATAACTCATCAAAAGATATATATATCATTATCCCTGCAACGATACCAAAAGTTACACCTAATGTAGCTTCTCCCATTATTGGGTAAAGTAGAAAAAATCCTACAATCGCTCCAATTGGTTCAGCAAAACCAGAAAGTGTAGAATACCAAAAAGCTTTTTTCTTATTATTTGTTGCATGGTATATGGGTAGTGATATAGCCATACCCTCTGGTATATTATGAATAGCTATTGCTAAAGCAATTGTAATTCCAATTGATATATCATTTAAAGAGGATATAAAAGTTGCAAAGCCTTCAGGAAAATTATGAATTCCTATTGCCAAAGCTGTAAAAACACCTGTTCTATGTAGTGTTTGTTTGTTTTTTATATTATGGTTTGGTTTTAATTCTTCTAATTCATTATAGGATTTTGGTTCATGGGGATTTACATCTTCAGGTATTAACTTATCTATAATAGCACTAAAAAGAATTCCACCAAAAAAACAGATTAATACAAATGTTTCTGAAACAATTTCATTTGAAGTGATCTCTATAAAGGAATCTTTTGCTTTTTGTAGTATCTCCATAAATGAAACGTAAATCATTACCCCAGCTGAAAAACCAAGTCCAAGTGAAAGTAAAATATCACTTTTTGCTTTTGAATAAAAAGCTATTATTGCTCCAAAAGAAGTAGATAAACCAGCAAATAAAGTTAATAAAAAGGCATATAGATAATCTTCTATTCCATATAATTCAAACATCTATTCTCTTTGTTTTTTTATATTCTATCATAATAGATATTTTTTATTGTTTTGGTATAATTCCATTTTTATAGGAGTTAATTTTGTTTGAAGTATTATTATTGTCATTTGCTTTGGCTATGGATGCTTTTGCCGTTTCTATTGGTTTAGGAGTAAAAAACAAAACATTTGATAAATTTTTAGCGCTAAAAATTGCTTTATTTTTTGGTTTTTTTCAAGGTTTTATGCCCTTAATTGGTTTTCTTGCAAGTGTTGGTTTAGGTGATTTTATTGAATCAATTGATCATTGGGTTGCATTTTTCCTTTTAAGTTTAATAGGTGGAAAGATGTTATATGAAAGTTTTGGTGAAAGTACGGAAGAAGAGATTAGTGTTATTTCCAACAAAGTTTTATTAATACTTGCAATTGCAACAAGTATTGATGCTATGGCAGCGGGATTTACCTTAAATCTATTAAATTTAAATCCTTATTTATCAATGTTAATTATTGCTTTTGTAACTTTTATATTCTCTTTTCTTGGAAATTTTTTAGGAACAAGAGGTGGAGAGTTTTTAGAAGATAAAGCAGAAAAAATTGGTGGAATAGTTCTAATAGGTATAGGTCTTAAAATACTAATAGAACATACTCTTTTATCTTAAATTTTTATAGGCATTATTTAAACTATTAGAGGCTTCTAATAGTTTTTCTTTCTCTTTCTTTGATAAAGTTAAAATAAGTCTATTTTCCACGCCACTTCTACCAATTACGCAAGGTAGACTAAGAACTGTATTTTTATGAAGTAAGTATTCTTTATTTGCTTTAATTGATACTGAAAATATTTTTTTCTCATCTCTAATAACACATTGAATTAGTTTTGCAACTGCAACTGCAACTCCAAAATTAGTATAACCTTTTCTTTGGATTATTTCATAAGCTCTTTTTTTAGTAATTGACATCACTTTGTCTTTTAACTTTTTAAGAGTTATAGAATCTTTTAGTGGAAAATCTTCAAGTTTTATTGAACCAATAATTGCATTAGACCAAACTGCAAATTCACTATCACCATGCTCCCCAATTACATGAACATGAATATTTTTTCTATTTACTTCTAACTCTTTTCCAAGTTGATATCTTAGTCTGGAAGTATCTAAAACCGTTCCTGAACCAAAGATTTTATTGTGAGCTCTTGCAGAAGTCTCTTGGGCAACTCTTGTTAATATATCAACTGGATTTGAAACTATAAGTAATATAGCATCAGATGCATATTTATCAAGATTTGAAACTACATCTTGCATAATTTTGGCATTTCTTCCTAAAAGTTCTAATCTTGTTTCATCTTCTTTTTGTCTAGCCCCAACTGTAATGGCTATAATAGAACAATCTTCTAAGTCTTTGTAATCATTGGTAGCTTTGATTTGCATTTCAGATAATAAAGGGATAGTATCATCTATATCCATTACCTCTGCTAGAGCTTTTTCTTTATCTCTATTAAATAGAATTAACTCTTTTCCAATATTTCTCAAAACTAGTGCATTTATTATAGCTGCACCAACATTTCCTGCTCCAATAACACCAATTTTTGATTTTGACATAATATAATCTTTTATTTTTATTTTGGAAAATTTTATCTATTAAAGTGTTAAATTGAAATAAGTAACATAACTAAGTTTTTAAATTTATATTATATGGTGAAAGATTTAAATTATAGAACATTATTAAATTAATAAAAAACAAAGTCTTAATAAAATATAATATTGATATTTATTATTAAAATTAAAAGATATCTCCATTTGTAAGTGTAGTTTAGATATCAAAAGGATTAAAATGTTAATTTATATATTAGTTTTTTATCTCTTGATTCTTGTGTTATTTGAAGATTTAATTAGTAAAAATTCATCAAATTATCTAATTGTATTCTTTATTACTTTAATCATAAGCTTTATATTTTATAAATTATTAGGAAATCCTGTAAAAAAATTTGAAAATTATTTGAAAATCAAGTATAAAAAACTTTACGGATTTTCGTTTTATTTTATTCCAGAAATTGTAGTTACTGTGATTTTAATATCAATAGTTTTTATTTTTAGATAGAGGAAATACTATTTAAAAACTTTGATTCTATGGGGAATGCCCCATAAAATCGGATAGTTTAATTTAATTAATGTCCATACATTAAATTTGGTAAGAACAATGAAATATCTGGAATATATGTGATTAATATAAGTCCAACTAAAATAGTCATTGTCCAAGGGAATGCGGCGACGATTACATCTTTGATACTCATTCCTGTAAGACCTGAGGTTACAAAAAGATTCAGTCCAACAGGTGGGGATACCATTCCTAGCTCCATATTTACTGTGATTAAGATACCAAAATGAATAGGATCAATTCCAAGTGCAACGGCAACAGGAAGTAATAATGGAACCATAATCATAATAATAGCACTTGGCTCCATAAATGAACCAGCTAAAATTAGAAGTAAGTTAACCATAAGTAAGAACATATATTTATTTACATTTGCTTCAACTAAAGCTTCTGTAATCATATGGGGAATATTCTCAATAGTTAAGAAGTGAGCAAATAACATAGCATTTGCAATAATAAACATAATCATTGCAGTTGTTTTTGCTGATTCTAAAGCAGTAATATATATTTTAGATAATTTAATATCTTTATAAATAAATACAGAAACAATAAATGCCCAAACACAAGCAACTGCAGCAGCTTCAGTTGGAGTAAAGATACCACCATAGATACCACCAATTACAAGTACAATTGTAAATAATCCCCATGATGCATCTTTCATTTTCGCTAATCTAATTTTCATAGGTTGCGGTTCAGTTTTTTCAAAACCAAGTCTTCTTGCACCAATATAAGTTACAGTCATTAACATAATACCAAGCATAAGTCCTGGAACAACACCTGCCATAAATAGTTTACCAATAGAAACCTCTGCTGTAACACCATAAACGATTAATACAATTGATGGTGGAATAAGAATACCTAACGACCCAGATGTTGCAATCGTACCAATTGCATATTTCTTAGGATAACCAGCTTGCATAATTGCACCAAACATAATTGAACCAATAGCAACAACAGTTGCAGGAGATGAACCAGAAACAGCAGCAAAAATAATAGATGCAAAAATAGCTGATATAGGAAGACCACCTGGTAAGTGTCCAACACAAGATTTTGCAAACTCAATAATTCTTTGTGCTGCACTACCTTTACTCAGTAAGTTACCTGCAAAAATAAACATTGGAATAGCCATTAATGAATAATGGTGAACTTTTTCGAATATCATAGCTGAGATTTCAATAGGTGAAATATCAGTAAAAAACATAAGTGTTACAAAAGTTGAAGCACCTAAGCAGATTGAAATAGGTGTTCCTAAAATAACAAGGAAGAAAAATATTGCAAATAATACAGCTAAACTCATAGCATCCCTCCTGTTTTCTTTTCTACTTCTTTAACCATTTCGTTTAATTCCTTAACATTTTCATTTTCTTGGTTTCTTCTAGCCCCAATACCCATTTCAGCCAATACGTGTTCAGCTTCGCTCTCTTTTAAGATTTTATCATGGGGTGTAGATAAAATTGCATGTATCCTTTCTGCAACTCTATATGATGCAAATGCAAATGAAACCGGAATTACCAAATATGGAATCCACATAGGCATATCCCACATATCTATTGATCTTTCATCTAAATCTATAACTAAAAGCAGATATTCATAACCATAATATGCAACTGCTATTAAAAATACAATTGTAATAATATGAGACAATAATAACATCGCTTTTGCTAATCTTGATGGCATTGCATCAAGTACAATTGTTACTGCAATATGTGCATCTTTTTTAAAGCAATAAGCTGCTCCAAAAAATACACTCCATAAGAACAAGTATACACTTAACTCTGATGCCCAAACTAATGAGGCATCAAATACATATCTTGCCACTACATTTGTAAATGCAACTGCAACACCAGCAGAAATACCAATGGCTGCAATTGATTGGTTTATAAAACCAATAGTTTTACTTATCATTTTAAATATAATCATCTTTTACTCCGTTGCTAAAGAGCCCTTAATTAAATCTTCACCAATTTTATCTTTATCATAAAAATCAGGATAGATTTTACTAACAGCTGTTCTCCAAGCATCTTTTTGCTCTTTTGTTAGGTTTATTATTTCTAACTTACCTGTCTGTTTTGCATACTCTTTTATTAAGTTAAATTGCTTGGTATTTAACTCTTCTGCATATTCCCTCTCTTTTACCGTTGCTTCATTCATAGCTTGAATAACATCATTTTGTAACTCTTTAGGTAATGAGTTCCAAAACTTTTCAGACATAACAACTAAATATCCTAAATATCCATGATTGGTTACAGTTAAGTACTTTTGAACCTCATGGAATTTTTTTGTGTAGATATTTGAATTAGTATTTTCTTGTCCATCTATAACCCCTTGTTGTAATCCAGAATAGACTTCTGAAAAAGGCATCATTTGAGGATTAGCGCCAACTGCTTTAAATTGTTCTTCTAATACTTTAGATGACATAATTCTAAACTTTTGTCCTTTTGCATCTTCTGGAAGAATTAAAGGTTTTTTAGAAGAGGACAATTGTTTGAAATGATTATCCCAAAAGTTAAGAGCAATATACCCTTTTGAATTAACCATATCTTTTAGTTTTTGACCCACTGCACCATCTTGAACTCTGTGTAAATGTGCCATATCTTTAAATAGAAAAGGTAAATCAAAAAGTGCTAATTGAGGTACAATTTTCCCAAACTTAGAAAAACTTGGAGCTGCCATTTGAACAGAATCAAGTTTTAATGCTTTTAATACAGCATTATCTTTATAAAGTTGAGATGATGGATAAACTTGTACATCAATTCTACCTTTTGTAAGCTCTTCAAGTCTTTTTTCAAAATAACTTGCAGCTTTACCTTTAGGAGTATTAGGACTTACTACATGTGAAAATTTAAGGATATATTCACCCTTTATTAAAGCTTTTTGAACTTCTGAAATTTTCTGTTCTTTTTTCTTTTCCCCACAACCAGTAAATAATAGTATTGGCACAATAACAATACTAGACACTACTGATTTTAATGTTGTTGTCATTTTTTCTCCTTATTCTATTATAGATAAATTATAATTAAAATTTATGTATCTATTGTGTACATAAGAAGAAATTTTGAAATTTGTATAATAGGTCTTAAACATAATAAAATAGGGGTGTGTGGGAATTTTTTAGGATATTTTTTTTAGGATTTAAACTATCGGAAAACCGATAGTTTAAAATTTGAAATTACTTAGTATTTAAAGCACCTTCAATTAAGTCTTTTCCAATTTTTCTATCACTGTAAAAATCAGGATAAATTGTACTAACTTTTTTTCTCCAAGCTTCTTTTTGTTCAGGAGTTAACTCTATAATTTCTAATTTTCCAGTCTCTTTTGCATACTTTTTAATTTGTTCAAATTGAGAATCATTTAATTGTTGTGCATATTCTCTCTCTTTTGCAGTTGCTTCTTTCATAGCTTGTTTTACATTTGCTTGTAAGTCAGCAGGTAAAGAGTTCCAGAATTTTTTAGACATAACAACTAAATATCCTAAGTATCCGTGGTTAGAAATTGAAAGATATTTTTGTACTTCATGGAATTTTTTTGTATAGATATTAGAGATTGGATTTTCTGCTGCATCAATAACACCTTGTTGTAATCCTGAATAAACTTCAGAGAAAGGCATCATTTGAGGATTTCCTCCAACCGCTTTAATTTGTTCTTCAAGAACTTTTGAAGACATAATTCTAAATTTTTGACCTTCTGCATCTTCTGGCATAATTAATGCTTTTTTAGATGAAGAGAATTGTTTAAATCCATTGTCCCAGAAATCTAAAGCAACAATACCTTTAGCTGTTACCATATCTTTAAGTTTTTGTCCCACTTCACCATCTTGAACTCTATGTAAGTGGTCAATATCTTTAAAAAGAAAAGGTAAATCAAATAAAGCTAAGTTTGGTACAATCTTACCAAATTTAGAAAAAGATGGCGCTGCCATTTGAACTGAATTTAATCTTAATGCTTTTACTACTGCATTGTCATTATATAATTGAGATGATGGGTAAACCTGAACATCAATTTTTCCCCCAGAAAGTTCCTCTAATCTTTTTTCAAAAAAATCAGCTGCTTTCCCTTTTGGTGTGTTAGCACTAACAACATGAGAGAACTTAAGTGTATACTCTGCTGCTAATCCAGATGTAGCTAAAAGTGTAGCTGCAACTGTTCCCATTAATAGTTTTTTCATTTTCACTCCTTGTTTTCGTATCAAAAAAAGTATAATCAAATCTTGTGTAAGATTTATGTAGAAAAGTGTAAATTTAAAAAAAAGAGCTTCTTTTCGTAGCATTAAAATAGCAATTGCATAAAAAGTAACACATTCCCACCTTAACCATGTTTTAAACAAAATAAGAGTATAATCGTCCACTTTTTTGGAATATAAAGATACTATAAAGGATAATGATGGGATGTAATTTAGATTTACTTACTTCTTTTAAAGATAACTGTGGTTTTGGTCTTGTTGCAGATTTAAAAAACAGACCTAGTCACAAGAATTTAGAAGATGCTATAACATCGCTAGAGCGAATGATGCACAGAGGTGCAGTGGCTGCTGATGGTAAAACGGGGGATGGATCGGGTTTACTATTATCTATGCCAGATAAATTTATGAGAAAGATTGCTTCTGAAAGTGGTATTGATTTACCAGAAAGATATGCAGTTGCAATGATATTTACTAGAGATTTAGATGATATTGAAACATTTAAATTACAATGTGAAGAGAATGATTTAAAGGTACTACTAACTAGAGAAGTACCTGTTGATAAGGATGCTTTAGGAAAACAAGCTTTAGAATCTTTACCTCATATTATACAAGTGTTTGTAAGTGCAAATGCTTTAATGAGTTTAAAAAGATTTGATGCAATGCTTTACTTAACAAGAAAAGAGTGTGAGCACAAATTAGTAGAAAAAAGTGATTTTTATATTCCAACGTTTTCATCTAAAGTAATAGCCTATAAAGGGCTTATTATGCCTACGCATATCAAACATTTTTATATCGATTTAAGGGATGAAGATTTTCAAATCTCTTTTTCTCTTTTTCACCAGAGATTTTCTACAAATACTCTGCCACAATGGAGATTAGCTCAACCATTTAGATCAATAGCACATAATGGTGAGATCAATTCAGTTGAAGCAAATAGAGTAAATGTACAAATCAAATCAGAACAAATTGAATCTGAAGTATTTACTGATGAAGAGATTAAAAGAATATTACCTATTTTACAAGATGGTGGATCAGATTCAGCATCATTAGATAATATGTTTGAATTTTTAATTGTAAATGGTGTTGATTTCTTCAAAGCTGCAAGAAGTATGATTCCTGCACCTTGGCAAAATGCACCACATATGGACTCTGAATTAAGAGCATTTTATGAATACACATCAACTGCAATGGAAGCTTGGGATGGACCAGCTGCTGTATCTTTAACTGATGGTAGACATATTGGATGTTTAATTGATAGAAATGGTTTAAGACCATCAAAATATATTATTACAAAAGATCATAAAATCTATATCACTTCTGAGTATGGAACTGTATTTTTAGAAGAAGATAATATTCTTGAAAGGGGAAGACTTCAATCTGGACAAATGATTGGACTTGACCTTAAACATGGTAAGGTTTTAAAAGAGGAAGATATTAATACTTATTTAAAATCTTCACAAAACTATAGCAAATGGTTAAATGGAGATATGGAGTATCTTCAAGAGTATATTGATGAATCATTTGTTGATGTTGATGATTATAAGTTTGAAGATTTAGAAAAAAGACAAAAATATTTTAATATTACTTATGAAGTACTGGATCAAATGATTGATCCAATGGCAAAAGATGGTAAAGAACCAGTTGGTTCTATGGGAGATGATACTCCTTTAGCATGTTTTTCAAATGTAAATAGAAATTTTACTGACTTTTTTAGACAAAAATTTGCACAGGTAACAAACCCACCAATTGACCCATATAGAGAAAAAATTGTAATGTCTTTAGAGACGGGTTTTGGTCATATTCATAATGTTTTAGATGAAAAACCTGAATACGCAAGAAGATTAAAAGTTGCTAGTCCAATTTTAATGAAAGAAAAATATGATGTGTTAGTTTCATTTGGTGATTCAAAGTCTCCTAGATATGATGATTACTATAAAAATAGAACTTTTACTACTACATTTAAAAGTGATTTAAAAGCATCGTTAGAACAATTAGCTTCTTTTGTTGTAAAAGCTGTAAGAGATGACAAAGTTTCAGTTATTATTTTAGATGATAGAGATATTAATGAAGATACAAAGCTTATCCCTATGGCAATGGCAGTTGGATATGTAAATGAAAAATTAATTGCTGAAGGTATTAGACACAGTGTATCTTTAGTTGCTGTATCAGGAGAAGTATATGATCCACATATGGCAGCTGTAATGATAGCATATGGTGCAACAGCAATTTATCCATATATGATGTATGCTTCAACAGTTGCATTATATGAAAGAAAAGATATATCAAAATATAAGATGCAAAGACTTCTTAAAAATACCCAAAAAGCAGTAAATGCTGGACTTCTTAAAATTATGTCTAAAATGGGTATTTGTACTATCGCTTCGTATAGAAATTCAAGATTATTTGATATTATCGGATTAAGTGATGAAATTATTGCAAATTGTTTTGAAGGTAGTCACTCTGACTTATCTGGTCTTGGATATGAAGATATTGAAAAAAGAATTGAAAAATCACATTTTGATGCTTTTTTTGATGATAAACATATGTTCCCATTAAATCTTGGTGGATTTTATAAATATTTAGATGGCGGTGAATACCATGATTATGGTCCAGCTACTACTAATGCAATGCATAATAAACAAGCAAAAAACAAAGAAGATATTTCTGATTTTGATAAACTAAGAGAACTAGTAGAAACTAGAGATAAAAAGTTTATTAGAGATTTCTTTGAGTTTAATTCAGATAAAGAAGCTATTGATATAAGTGAAGTTGAATCAAAAGATGAAATATTTAAAAGATTTGCAACTGCAGCTATGTCATGTGGTTCTATTTCACCAGAAGCTCACGAAGCTATGGCAATAGCTATGAATACTATTGGTGGAATGAGTAACTCAGGTGAAGGTGGAGAAGATCCAGCTAGATTTGGAACTATTAAAAACTCTAAAATTAAACAAGTTGCTTCAGGTAGATTTGGTGTTACTCCAGGATATTTAAGAAGTGCCCAAGAGATTCAAATTAAAGTAGCTCAAGGTGCAAAACCAGGTGAGGGTGGACAATTACCAGGTCACAAAGTTACAGCACTTATTGCATCTTTAAGACATACAGTTGAAGGTGTTACACTTATTTCACCTCCACCACACCATGATATTTATTCTATTGAGGATTTAGCTCAATTGATTTTTGATTTAAAACAAATCAATCAAGAAGCTAAAATAACTGTAAAATTAGTATCAACAATTGGTGTTGGGACAATTGCAGCTGGTGTTGCAAAAGCATATGCTGATAGAATTGTAATTTCTGGTGCTGATGGTGGTACAGGAGCTGCTCCTTTAACATCTATTAAACACACTGGTAATCCTTGGGAATTGGGATTATCTGAAGCACATAATGCTTTAAAAGCTAACCATTTAAGAGAATCAGTACATGTACAAACAGATGGTGGTTTAAAAACAGGTCTTGATGTAGTAAAAGCTGCAATGCTTGGAGCTGAATCTTATGCTTTTGGTACAGCTTCTTTAACACTTCTTGGATGTAAAATTTTAAGAATTTGTCATACAAACAAATGTTCTGTTGGTGTTGCAACTCAAGATGAAGATTTAAGAGAGCATTTTAATGGTACAGTTGAAAGACTTATCTCATACTTTACTTTTATTGCAGAAGATGTAAGAGCAATTCTTGCTAAACTTGGTTATAAATCATTAGAAGAGATAGTAGGTAGAAGTGATTTATTAAAAGTTATTGATGATGAATTTGCACAAAAATTTGATTTCCAAAATGTTTTAAGAAAAATTGATGGTGTAGATACATGTCAAAAAGATAAAAATGAACCATTTGATAAAAATAAATTTGAAAGAGAATTACTTAAAAAAGTTCATAGAACAATTGAGCAACCAACAACACCTATCAAAGTTAAAGAGACTATCTCTAACTTAAATAGATCATTTGGTACACTGATTTCTGGTGAGATTGCTAAATATTATGGCGATGCAGGATTACCTGATGGTTCAATTAATATTTTCCTAAAAGGTATTGCTGGTCAATCATTTGGAGCATTGTTATCTAAAGGGATGAACCTTTATTTAGATGGAGCTGCAAATGATTATGTTGGTAAAGGTATGCATGGTGGTAAAATCATTATAAATACTCCTCATCAAGGTCCGGAATTTGCTGGTGCTGGTAATACTTGTTTATATGGTGCGACTGGCGGGAAACTTTATGTAAGAGCTGCAGTTGGTGAAAGATTTGCTGTTAGAAACTCTGGATGTACTGCTGTTGTAGAAGGAACAGGTGATAATGCTTGTGAATATATGACAGGTGGTATTGTTGTTATTTTAGGTGACACTGGTATTAACTTTGGTGCTGGTATGACAGGTGGTTTATCATTTGTTTATGACCCTGAAAAACATTTTGTTGATAAAATGAACCAAGAGCTAATTGAAGCAGTTAGAATTGATACAGATGATACTGAAAGAGAAAGACTGTATCTAAAAAGATTGCTTATGGATTATTTAAATGAAACAGAATCTCAAAGAGCTGAAGATATTTTAGAAAACTTTAGAGCAGAGATTAGAAACTTCTGGCTGGTAAAACCAAAAAATATGACAGTTTTACCACTTAATCCAGAGGAGGGAGATTAAGAGATGTTAAATTTTACAAAATTTGAAAGAATAAACCCTGAAAAAAGAGATGTTTTACAAAGATTAAAAGATTATAATGAAGTGTATCAAGTATTTGGAAAACATAGAGCTAGAGAGCAATCAGATAGATGTATGCAATGTGGAGATCCATATTGTCATACAGGTTGTCCATTACATAATTTTATTCCAGCATGGTTAAAACAAACTGCTGAAAAAAATATGGAATTAGCTTTTGCTTTATCAAATGAAACATCTCCTTTCCCTGAAATTTTAGGAAGAATTTGTCCTCAAGATGTACTTTGTGAAGGTGCATGTTCTTTAAATACAGGACATGGTGCAATATCAATTGGTGCAATTGAAACCCATCTAAATGAAAGAGCTTTTGAGAATGGATTAAAACCAAAATTTACTCAATCAAAAGCTGGTAAAAAAGTAGCAATTATTGGTTCTGGACCTTCTGGGATATCTGCTGCAACTTTCCTTTTACGAAAAGGTATAGATGTAGAGATGTTTGAACGAGATGATAGAGCTGGTGGTCTTTTAATGTATGGAATTCCTGGTTTTAAACTTGATAAAACAACAGTTGATAGAAGAATTAATTGGTTACTTGAAGCTGGTATGAAATTACATTTAAATTGTGAAATTGGAAAAGATAAATCAATTAAAGAGCTTGAAGAAGAGTTTGATGCAATCTATTTAGGTATTGGTGCAAAACAAGGTAGATTTCCAAAGATTGATGGTGAAGATGCATCTAATACATATTTAGCAATGCAATTTTTAACAGGTATTCAAAAAAGAAACCTTGGAAAGAAAGATAGCGAATTTATTGATGTAAAAGATAAAAGAGTTGTTGTTATTGGTGGTGGAGATACAGCAATGGACTGTGTAAGATCATCAGTTAGAGAAGGTGCTGCAACAGTAAAATGTCTTTACAGAAGAGATGAAGCAAATATGCCAGGATCTAAAAAAGAGGTTGTTAACTCAAAAGAAGAGGGTGTAGAGTTTATTTTTAATGTTAGCCCTAATAAAGTGATAAAAGATGGTGACTTAGCAACAGGTATTGAATTACTTGAAACTGCTTTAAGTGAGCCTGATGAATCTGGAAGACAAAGAGTTACTATTGTAGAAGGAAGTGAATTTGTAGAAGAAGCAGATATCATTATCTTTGCACTAGGTTTCTCTCCTGAAGCTCCAAAATTTTTAAATGAGTTAAATGTAGAAATAAATTCATGGGGTGGTGTAGTTACACAAAACTATCAAACTTCAAATAAAAAAGTTTATGCTGGTGGTGACTGTCAAAGAGGTGCACACTTAGCAGTAACTGCCGCTGCTGATGGTAGAGAGGCAGCAAAAGAGATTGCAAAAGCAATATTATAATTACTAATATTACACAAGATGAGAAAAATTCTCATTTTGTGTTTTCTTCTCCCCTTTTTTTTCTTGATTTTTAGTAACCTTTTGTACCTTAATTCACTTAAATCTTAATTGTTACTAAAAATCTATACATTTGTACACCACTTAAAGAAATTATTAAAGGTTTTTAGGTTATAACTCCAACATAATATTTTAGTTAGGGAAAAGGTTAATGTCTTTAATAATTACAGATGAATGCATAGCATGTGATGCTTGTAGGGAAGAATGCCCAAATTACGCGATAGAAGAGGGTGATCCAATATATATTATTGATCCAGATAGGTGTACAGAATGTGTAGGTCATTATGAAGAACCAGCATGTGTAGAAGTTTGTCCTGTTGACTGTATTGTTGTAGATCCAGACAATCAAGAGACAATGGAAGAGTTACAATTTAAATACGAGCAACTTCAAGAAGAAGAAGTATAAAATGGCTAAAATAACAACTATTATAGACATTGGGTCTAACTCAATGCGTATGGTTGTTTTAGAAAAGAGTAGTAGATTTGCTTTTAACTTGATTAATGAAACACGTAGTCGTGTTAAAATTTCTGAAGGTTGTTATGATAACTTTGGTAACCTTCAAGATGCTGCTTTGCAAAGAGCATTTAATTCTTTGCAATCTTTTTTAAATATCTCCAAAGCATTAAAATCCAGAAAAATTATATGTGTTGCCACTTCAGCATTAAGAGATGCTCCAAATGCAAAAGTTTTTATTAATAAAGTAAAAAATGAATTAGGCTTAAATATAAAAGTTATTGATGGAGTAAAAGAGGCTTATTATGGTGGTATGGCTGCTTTAAATTTGATTCATGGAGATGAATTCGTTACTGTTGATATCGGTGGTGGTTCTACAGAGTTTGCTTTTATTAAAAATAGAAAAATAGAAAAATGTATTTCTTTAAATATAGGTACTGTTAGGCTTAATGAATTGTTTTTTAGAAAAGATGATTTTGATGGTGCAAGAGAGTATGTATTAGAAAAGTTAAAAGAGGTTATATCTTGTGGTCATGAGATTCCTAGTACAGTTGTAGGAATAGGTGGGACAATAAGAGCCTTAAGTAGGGTAATAATGTCTAAAAACAATTATCCTCTTGATATTTTACATGGCTACAGTTATAGTGTAGATTTAAATAAATATATTTATGATGCAATATTAGGTGCAAAAGATAATGATGCTTTAAAATATTTAGGTGTAAAAAAAGATAGATATGACACAATAAAAGAGGGAACTTTTATTTTTAAAACTATTTTAGATGAATTACAAACAAAAAGGGTAATCACATCTGGAGCTGGTGTTAGAGAAGGGGTTTATTTAAGTGATTTATTAAGAAATAATAACAATGTTTTTCCAGCAAATTTTAATATTAGTGTAAAAAGTTTATTAGATAGATTTCAAATTGATGAAAAACAAAGTGCTTATTTAGGAAGAAATGCAGGGGCTATTTTTGATGTATTACAACCCATGCACAATTTACCAGAAAAATATAGATTACTTTTAGTAATAGCTTCAAAGGTTCATTCTATAGGAAACTCTTTAAACTTTTATAAGTCAAATGATAATACTTTTGATTTTATAATCAATGGTTTAAATTATGACTTTTTACATTCATCAAGAGTTGTTGTCGCACATACTATAAAATTTTCGAAAAAGTCTTTACCTAAAAGAAAAGATTTAAAAGAGTATGAACAATTACTTCCTGATATTGAAGTGATGCAATGGCTATCTTTTATGATATCTTTGAACCTTTTAATAAATCAAGATTTATCTTGTCCTAAAGTAGAGTATACTTTAAAAGAAAATAAACTAAAAATATCTTTAGAACAAACTATATTTATGATTGAAAATGAAATAGAAAAGATAGAAACACCTAAAAACTTAAAGGTTAAAATTTGTTATGAAGATTGCAATAGTTAAACTTTCTGCAATGGGAGACATAGTTCATGCTATGGTTGCCTTGCAGTTTATTAAAAAACATAATCCTAATATTCAAATAGATTGGTTTGTTGAAAAAGCTTTTTTTCAAGTTTTAGAAAATAATCCTGATATAGATAATATATATTCTTTAAATCTTAAAGCAATTAAAAAAGATAAAAAACAACTTTTTTCACAGATTAAGCAAGTAAAAACATATTCTAAAAAAACTTATGACTTAGTAATAGATGCTCAAGGCTTAATCAAATCAGCAATAGTATCTAAACTTTTAGGAAAAAGGGTTGCGGGATTTAGTAAAGACTCAATTAGAGAAAAAGCAGCATCTTATTTTTATAAAAACAAAGTTTCAATTGCTTATGATGAAAATACAATAGACAGAAATGCAAAAGTCTTATCAAAACCTTTAGGATTTGAAATATTAGAATCAGATATTTTAGATATGAAACCATTTTTATATTATAAAGATGAAGATAAAATTATCTATGAGTATTTAAAAGATGATAAAAAAAATATAATATTTGTTATTGGTTCTACTTGGGAGAGTAGAAACTATCCTAAAGAGAAATTTTTAAATATAGCAAATAGTTTAAAAGCTAATTGTTTAGTTGTCTGGGGAAATGAAGAAGAGAAAGAAAAAGCAACTTGGCTTGAAGAAAACAGTAAATATATAAAAGCATTGCCAAAAATAAATTTAAATACTTTAAAGGCACTTATCTCCAAATGTGATCTTTTAATAGGAAATGATACTGGTCCTACACATATGGCTTGGGCTTTATGTAAACCTTCAATTACTATTTTTGGACCAACCCCAATAAATAGAGTTTATCAAACATCAATAAATAAAGTGGTAAAATCATCATCTAAGGTAAATCACTATAAATTAAACAAAAATGATTTCTCTATTAAAGATATAGATGAAAATATCATTATTGAGATTGCAAGGAAACTTTTAAATTGAAAGACTACTTAATTTATATTTTATATAAGTTGTTTAGAGGGTTTGTATTATTTTTACCAAAAGGTTTTATGAAAATTGTTTTAAACCTTTTAGCTAAACTAGCTTATTTATTAGATAAAAAACATAGAAAATATGCAAAAATAAATTTAGATTTAGTATATGAAAATAAAATTTCAGAAGAAAGAAAAGAAGAAATTATAAAAAACTCTTATTATAATTTAGTTTTTAATCTTTATGAACAAATAGAAAACAATAATTTAGATTTAGAAGAATTAGAAAAGAAAATCACACTTGAAAATGAAGATATAATTACTGATGCATTAAAAGAGAATAAAAATATTATCCTTATCTCTGCACATTATGGTAATTGGGAATATATAACCTCTTATATTTCACTAAAATATGCACCAACTACAATGGTTGGAAGACCGTTAAATAACAAATATCTAAATGATGATTTAAGGCAATCAAGAGAGAGTCATAATAGTGAAATGCTTGATAAAAAAGGTTCTGCAAAGGGATTGATAAAAGCTTTAAAAAATGGAAGAATAATTGGTTTAGCAATAGACCAACATGTACCTGTAAATAAAGGTGAAAAAATCAAATTTTTAGGACATGATGCTGTTCAAACAGATTCTTCAACTAGAATTGCAATAAAAACTGGTGCTTTAATTATTCCAGTATTTTTTATAAAAGATGATTTCAGAAAATATACTATTAAGTTTTGTGAAGCAATTGATCCTTTAAAATATGACAATGATGTTAATAAAATCACCCAATTACAAGCTGATGCTATGTCAAATCAAATTTTAGAAAAACCAGACGATTGGTTTTGGCAACATAGACGTTGGAAAGATATTTATTTGGGGATTTATTCAAAATAATAAATTTGTGATTTTTATGTGATTTAAATATTTTTTTTAATATAATAATGTCCTAATTTTTATAAGGACATTTTAGATGTTATTCAACAGTTACGAGTTTATATTTGTATTTTTACCAATCACGTTTTTTGTATATTACTTTTTGCTAAGTAAAAGATTAGTTGTAGGAGCAAAAGGTTTTTTAGTATTTGCAAGTTTGTTTTTCTATAGCTGGTGGAATCCAATATACTTACCCTTAATATTAAGCTCAATGTTGTTTAATTATATAGTGGGGAACTCTTTAAATGATAACTTTAAAAAAGTAAAAATATCAAAAAAAACTTTATTAACTGTAGGTGTAATAGCAAACTTGTCTTTGCTAGGATATTTTAAATATGCAGACTTTTTTATAAATAACCTAAATATGGTAACTAATGGAGATATAGAACTTCTTCATCTAGCTTTACCTTTAGCAATCTCTTTTTTTACTTTCCAACAAATAGCATATTTAGTAGATAGTTATAGAGGTGAAACTAGCGAATATGATTTCCTAAACTACGCATTGTTCGTAACCTTTTTCCCTCAATTAATAGCAGGACCTATTGTGCACCATAAAGAGATGATGCCACAATTTGCAAGTAGATGGAATCTTGTAAAAAACTATAAACATATAGCAATGGGCTTGTTTATTTTTTCAATAGGATTGTTTAAAAAAGTTATAATAGCAGATCAGTTTGCAATCTGGGCAACAGCAGGATTTGATAATGCTTTAACCTTAGAATTATTTGAAGCTTGGTCAACTTCACTTTCATATACTTTTCAACTATATTTTGACTTTAGTGGATACTGTGATATGGCAGTTGGGGCTGCATTACTTTTTAATATCAAACTTCCAATAAACTTTAATTCACCATATAAGTCTTTAGATATTCAAGATTTCTGGAGAAGATGGCATATCACTTTAGGAAGATTTTTAAGAGATTATATTTATATTCCTTTAGGTGGGAATAGAAAAGGAAATTTTCAAACATATAATAACCTGATGATAACATTCGTATTAGGTGGACTTTGGCATGGAGCAGGATGGACTTTTATTTTTTGGGGATTCCTTCATGGAGCAGCCTTAGGTATACATAGATTCTGGAAAAGTTTAGGATTTAATATGCCAAAAGTATTGGCATGGTTCATTACTTTTAACTTTGTAAATGTTACATGGGTATTTTTTAGAGCAAAAGAATGGGAAGATGCAATAAAAGTTTTAAAAGGTATGGTTGGATTAAATGGAATTGTGATGTCTCAAAAATATGCTGAAAAGCTAGACTTTTTAAAAGAGCATGGAGTAGACTTTGGGCAATGGCTAATTCACATAAATGGAAATAAAAGTTTTACTTGGATCGCTGTTGCACTTATTATTACTGTATTTATGAAAAATGCAATGCAATTAAAAGATACATTTAAACCAAATATCTGGTATTTAATTTACAGTGTTATTTTAATTTGTTATACAGTTTCAAATATGAATAAACTATCTGAATTTTTATACTTTAACTTCTAGGATATAGTTTGTTTAATTATAAAAGATTTGTATATGGATTTATTTTAGTCTTAATACTTCTAATTTCTTTTCACTTAGTTACATGGAATATGTATACAAAATATGTATTTCCTGAAAACTATAATGTTGGAGATTTGGGAAGAATGTCTTATTTAAAAGATAGTCTTTTCCCTAGAAATGCAGAAATAACTTTACCAAAACAACATATTGAATCTGATGAGTGGGATGGTAAAGATGTAGATGTTATAACTTTAGGAGATTCTTTCTCTAATGGCGGAGGGGGAGGTAAAAATACATTTTATCAAGACTATCTTGCCTCATATAATGATTTTAGAGTTTTAAATATAAAACAATTAGCAAAAAATGATAATTATTTAAATAGTATTATTATTCTTTATAACAGTGGTTTTTTTGATAAAGTAAATGTAAAATATATTTTAATAGAATCGGTTGAAAGAGAAGCTGTAAGAAGATTTACTATGAAAACTGATTTAAGTTTAACCTTACCTATTGATGAAATAGATAAAAAACTTGCTGATAGTTTTAATATGTTTCATGGTAAGCCTAAAGATGATGATAATCGTACATTTATTAGTAATTTAAATTTTAATGCTATTAAATATAATATTCTTTATAACTTTAAAGATAATGCATATTCTTCAAATGTTTATAAACATGAATTAACTAAAGAACTTTTTACTTCAAAAAAATCAAATACACTTTTGACATATAAAGATGATATTAAAAGATTGCATATGGCAACTAAAGAAAATATGATTATTCTTAATGATAATATTAACAAAGTTGCAAATCTTTTAAAAAAGAAAAATATTAAACTTTATTTTATGCCTGCAGTTGATAAGTATGATTTGTATTCAAGTTTTATAAAAAATAACAAGTATCCTCAAAGTACTTTTTTTAAATATTTAAGAGAACTTCCAAAAGATTATATTTTTATTGATACAAAAAAGATTTTATTTGAAGAGTTAAAGAAAGGTGAAAAAGATATATTTTATTCTGATGATACCCATTGGTCTTATAAAGCAAGTAAAGCTATATTTGAGAAGGTAAAATTTGATTAATATCAGACAAAATATTTTAACACTTCGTGAGAATATCAACTTATTACTTAATTTTATAATTATAATATATGCTTTCATTATTCCTTTTGAATATACTATTACAAAAGAACTTATTAAGATTATGATTATTTTATGGATAATCTCTTTTGACTATAATAGAATTAAAATTATTATAAGATCAATAAAAAAAAATAAAATTTTTCAATTAGTTTTGAGTATTAGTTTTTTGATCTTATTATCATATTTATGGAGTAAAAATTATCCTAATACCGTTTATGGTGATTTTAATTTCTTTTTTAAGGCATTTGGATACTTTTATCTTTTTCCTATTATTATTATTGTCTCATCTCTAAAAGCAAAATATATTGTATTTGTAGTAAGTAGTTTTCTCTTATCAATGTTTGTTAATGAGATTATATCTTATGGGATTTTTTTTGATTTATGGAGTACAGGGATTCCTAAAAGTAATTCTTTTAATCCTGTACCATTTCAGTTAAGTGGGATTCATATTAGTTATAGTGTTTTTATAGCTTTTACAATTTTATTATCCTTATATAAGTTTAAACATATTTCTAATAAATATATTAAATTAGTTTTTTTGATTTTTTTAATTACAATGAGTATGAATTTATTTATTTCTATTGGACGTACTGGACAGTTTTCACTTCTTTTGACATTAATTATTTTAATTTTTATTTATTATTATAAAAATATTAAAAAAGTTGTATTCTTAATTATATCTTTGTTTTCACTATTTATATTTGCTTATTACAATATTAATACTTTTAATATAAGAATTAATCAAGGTATTGATGATATTAAAAATGTTATTTATAATCATGATATTAAACACTCAAGTGTAGGTGATAGATTGTTAGCATATCACGCAATTATTTATATTTTTGAGCCAAAAAATATATTATTTGGTGTGGGTATTGGAGATAAAGAAGAATATGTTAAAAAAAGACTTCATGAGAATAAATATCCCTATAAACAAATAAAAAGTTTTTGGGAATATGGGAGGCTACATAATATGTATTTAGAAATATTGATTTCAAATGGAATAATAGGATTATTTTTGTTACTTTTTCTTTTTTATTCACTTTTTAAAATTAAAATTAAAAATACATTTATTAAGTATATATCTTATATTACAAGTTTAGTTTTTTTATTTGTTGCTTTTTCTTGTGATATTTTTTTCTTTTATGAATTAATGTTACTTTTTGGTTTATTTATTTCAATAGTAATTGTTCAGTATAATCACGAACAAAAAATTTATAATAAAAATATATAAAATGAAAATATATAAAAATTTCAGCAAACTCTTTTTTTTAATAATAATATTATTCTTAAGTTTTCATTTTTTAACTTGGAATATATATACTAAACACGTTCGTCAAGATAATAAGATGATATATAAAGGTGATTTAACAAGAAAAGTTTATAAAGTTGATAGCGTTTTTCCTAGGCCATCTTATTTTAATCCAGATAATAATAATTTAAAAAATAGGCATATTCCTTTAATTGATTGGGATGGTAATGAGGTCGATTTTATTACAATAGGCGATTCTTTTTCAAATGGTGATACGCAAGGGTTAAATCCTTTTTATCAAGATTATATAGCTACTTATAATAATTTAAAAGTCTTAAATATACCTAGACTATTTAAGATTAAAGGATTTTTTATTGATGCATTTAATTATATTGAAGAAATTCAGATATTAAATAATATGGGCTATTTAGATAAAATGAAGCCTAAATATATATTAATTGAATCTGTAGAGCGATATAGTATTCAGAGATTTTCAAAAAAATTAGATTTTACTAAAACAGATAATAAATTTTTTGAATCTTTGAAATTAACAAAAAATATTAAAACTGAAAAAGTAATTGATGATAATATTTTTTCCTTTTTAAATCTTAATAATTTTAAAGCTATACGAAATCAGATATTATTTAACTTTACTGATGAAAAATTATTTTCTCATGTATATATTGAAAAACTTAAAAAAGATTTTTTTTCTTCAAATGATTCTAATACATTATTGTTTTTAAAAGAAGATGTGGATAATACTAATTTAGTTACAAAAGAAAAAATAAAAATATTAAATAATAATTTTAATAAATTATCAGAAATTTTAGAAAAAAAAGGAATAAAACTTTATTTCATGCCTGTTGTTGATAAATACAATTTATATTCAAATTATTTAGTTAATGGTAAAAGTTATCCCAAAAGTCAATTTTTTGAATATTTAAGAGAGTTACCTAAAAAGTATAAATTTATTGACACAAAAAAGATTTTATCAAGAGCATTAAATCGAGGTGAAATAGATATTTTTTACTCAGATGATACTCATTGGTCATATAAAGCAAGTGAGTTAATTTTTAAAGAGGTTAATTTTGATTAATAAATATAAAAAATTTGTTTTAGCATTCGCTATATCCTTGCCATTATTAGTTTCTATTCACTATATTGCTTGGATTAAATATACAAGTCATGTTCTTTTAGTTCAAGATAATATATATACTGGAGATTTAGGAAGAATGTCTCTTTATCCAGATTCTGCATTTCCTAGACAAGCATATCCATCAAAAAATAGTATAACTTTACCTAAACAGCATTTTGACTTTAATTATTGGTTCAATAATGGTAAAAAAGAAAAAATTGATATGCTTACAATAGGAGATTCTTTTTCAAATGCAGCTACACAGGGAAAAAATCCTTTTTATCAAGATTATATTGCATCTTACAATAATTTTAATATTTTAAATATAACTTTATTACCTAGAACATTAAATTACATTGAGAGTGTTATGCTTTTATTGAATAGTGGAGTTCTTGACGAAATAAATCCTAAGTATATTTTAATTGAATCAGTTGAAAGATTTAGTATCGATAGGTTTGCTATAGATACTAATTTTAAAATCAATGGAGAAAAAGAGATTTTAATCTCTGAACTAATAAAACAAAGAAGCCCATATTTAGGGAAAGATGAAGATATAAAATTTATAAATGATAAAAATTTTACAGCACTAAAAAACAATTTATTGTACAATTTTGTTGAAAGGCCTTTTGGTTCAAAGTGTTATAAAACTGAATTAGTTGATGATTTTTTTACTTCAAAAGATAAAAATAGTCTATTGTACTATAAAGGAGATATTGATTCTTTATACAAAGCTACTGAAGACAATATAAAAAAATTAAATAGTAATTTTAACAAACTTGGAAAGATATTAGAAAAGAAAGGAATAAAGTTAATATTTATGCCGGCAGTTGATAAATATACATTATACTCAAAGTTTATTATTGATAAAAAACATCCTGATAGTGTATTTTTTGAATCTTTAAGAAAACTTGATAAAAATTATATTTTTATAGATACAAAAAAGATATTACTTAATACTTTAATTAATAATAGAGTAAAGGATTTGTATTATCCTGACGATACACATTGGTCTTTTAAAGCACCTGAAATTATTTTTAGAATACAAAAGTTTTAAGGTATATAATGATTAAAAAATATAGATATTGGGTAAATTTATTTGTAATTATCTTTTTTGGAGGATTGGGATTAATTGTTATTTTTAATTTTATAGTTGATCCTTTTCAACAATATAGAAAAGCATTTTTTTATACATTTGATACTGAAAAACCCAGATATCTAAATGCTGGACTTGCAAAAAATTATGATTATGATTCAGTTCTTATTGGTTCATCTATGGTAGAAAATTTTTATGCAAAAGATATTGAAAAATATTTAGGATTTAAAAAAGTAATTAAACTTGCTACTCGTGGAGGAACTATTTATGAAGAGATGAAAACTTTAGAAACGGCAATTAATAATCAAAATGTTAAAAATGTTCTTTTTGGGTTAGATATATATGCATTTAGTTTAATTGCACAACCTGTCGAATTAAATGAAAAGTTTCCTGAATATTTGTATGATGATGATATATCTAACGATATTATATATCTTTTAAATTTTAGCGTTTTAAAAAACTCAATCGAATCTCTTTTTAAACCTTATAATAAAGAAAAAATTAACGAAAATTTGAATTCATTATATTCTTGGCAACGTGAATATAGTTCAAGTTTTACTTTGGAAAATTATAAACTACAACTGCAGTCATTATATTTAATTAGTAAAAATCCTATATCAGGCAAATTATTTGATTTAAATTCATTAAAAGAAAAGTTTGATAATGTTTTATTACCAATTATTAAAAAAAATAAGGATAAAAATTTCTATATTTTTTATCCGCCTTATTCAGTAGGACAGTATAAAATTATGGAATTATCTAACTACTTTGAAAATCATTTAAAATTTAAAAAATATATTTTTAATAAATTAAAAAAATATAAAAATATAAAAATTTATGATTTCCAATGTGTTGATAAAATAACACATGATCTTAAAAATTATAAAGATTTAGCTCATTATTCAGAAGATATAAATTTATGGATGTTAAAACAAATTTCAAATAATAATTATTTAGTTACTTCAAAAAATGTTGATATTTTTATAAAAAAGTTAAATGAACAAACTAAAAAGTATGATATAAGTGGACTTTTACAGAATAAAAATTAATTTTTTATTCTGTAAATAAGCTGGTTAATCTTATTTTTTATTTTATACCTAATATATCTAGTTTTTTTTCTAAAACATTTTTCTTTGAAAATATTAGTGCAATTATCATCATATCCCATGATTTTATATTTTAATAATTTATCTTCAATTTTTAATTGAAGTCCATATGGAAGTTTTTTTACAAAAATCATAAGAGATAAATTACTTCCGATAGCTTTTATTATATAATTAAGATATTTTGAATCTCCTTCTTTGGATATGAATTCATAAATTTGATGGTCGTTTTCTATATCATTTTTTAGTATATTAATTAAATTCTTACCCCATTTATCTTCTAAATGGTTACTTAAATCTAAAATATCATTATTTTTTACATCACTATTTAAAAATTTAATAGCATTACTTTCTAATTCTTCAATTGATTTATATGATATATTATTTTCTTTTACCACGTCTAAAGTAAATATTGGTGTATCAAGATTCATCATTTTTATCCCAAACAAAGCTGTATCTAAAAAGGCTGTATAAGATGCAAATGGAAAACTTTCTATATAAAGATCTGAAGAAAGAATATAATATTCCAATAGTTCTCTGTCTTTTGGTCCCAATGGGACTACTTTTCCTTTTGTTTTAGAAAAGACTTCATTCCAGTGAGAGTTTTCTTTGCTTGGACCAATTAATAAAAATTGACTATTCTGAACATTTTTTGTAATATTCATTGCCATATTGGCAAAGTTTAATATTTCTTTTTTTGTTTTCCCGTATTTATATTCGCTAGCAATAGATAATATAATTTTTTTATTATGGTCTATATTTAAATAATTTCTTGCATCTTCTTTTGTCAAATTACTTTTCTTTTCGATTATTGGTATATTAATAATTTTTGATTTTTTAATTCCTCTTATATTTTTAGAAAAGTAACTTCCCTCTTCAGTTAAGTCCAATACAAGGTCTGATATTGATACTCCACACCAAAATATATGATCTGCATGATTTAAATATATTATAGGTCTCTTAAATTTTGTATTTCCAAAAGCTAGATTTGCAGTTATATCATGTGGATGAATATGTAAAACAATTAATTCATAATTTGAAGCAATGTTAGCTAGTTGTTTTGATTTGTCAATAGGTGATTTATTTACATCAATAATAATCAATTCTCCTAAATTATCTATTGTATCTTTTAATGAATTTGCTAGTTCAACTTTTTGATCAGTTATAACTAAACTTTGATAAGGGTAATTAAGTTTAGAATTTTCAATGAACAATTCAACAAGCTTAGTGTGACCACCAATTGAATATGATTCAGTCATTACGTGAAGTATTGATTTCTTTTTGTATTCTTTTGACAAGTTAAATTCTAAACTTTTACTAATTTTATTTAATTCTTCTTCTAGAAATTGATCACTGAATTTTGTAGTTACATTAGAAGTTAAAAAGTATACTAGCGAATTTAAGTAATTTATTTTATCCTTTATTGTAAAACTATCACAATATAATTTTTTTAAATCTTTTACAAAACTTGTGTTAGATAAGATTTTTTGATTTATATTTTTATTAATCATATGTATTAACTACTTCTACAATTTTTTTTGTATCTTCAAGTGTTTGTACTCCACTGATAGGTAAGCTTAATACTTGATTATGGATTTTTTCACTTATAGGATAAATTTCTTTTGTCCATTCTTTATATGCTTCTTGTTTATGTGGAGCAAGTGGATAGTGTATGAGTGTTTGAATTTTATAATTTGATAAATAGTTTTGCAACTTTATTCTATTTTCTGTTCTTATTACAAATAAATGCCAAACATGATTATCTTTTTGTCTTATTTTTGGTAAAATTATATTTTTATTTGTTATATTCTCTATATAATAATCAGCAATTTGATTTCTTTTTTTTATTTCTATATCTAGGTATTTTAATTTAATTCTTAACATAGCCGCTTGAATTTCATCAAGTCTACTATTTATTCCTTTATATAAATTTTTATATTTTTCATTACTTCCATAATTTCCTATAGCTTTTATAGTTCTAGCTAATTCTTTATCATTTGTTGTGACAGCTCCTCCATCACCTAAAGCTCCTAAATTCTTACCTGGATAAAAACTAAATCCACTAGCATCTCCTAAATTACCTGCTTTTTTTTCTTTAAAATAAGAACCATGTGCTTGTGCTGAATCTTCTATAATTTTAAGATTATATTTTTTTGCAATAAGATTTATTTTTTCCATTTCACAAGTTTGACCATAAAGATGAACAGGCATTATAGCCTTTGTTTTTGAAGTTATTTTTTCTTCGATTTTATTAGGATCTATCAAATATGTATATATATCAGGTTCAACTAATATAGGGGTTAAATTGTTTTCAGTTATTGCTAGTATTGATGCAATATAAGTATTAGAAGGAACAATAATCTCATCACCGTCTTTCATGATAGATAATTCCTTATATGCTCTTATTATTAGTGTTAAAGCATCCAATCCATTTGCTACACCAATTGCATATTTAGTGCCACAATAGTCTGCAAACTCTTCCTCGAATTTATTACATTCGTTGCCTTGGATATACCAACCACTATCTATTACTTGAGTACAAGCATTAATTAATTCTTCTTTATATTGAGCATTTATCTTTTTTAAATCTAAGAATGGAATCATCTTATAAATACCTTTTATATTTTTCTTTTATTACTTCATACTGATTTTTATCAAAATTAAAAAAATAATCTAGTTCATTTTCATCTATAATTTGTGCACCAAATCTTTTATGAAATGATATTACTTTTTTATTTTCTTTTCTTACATCAAAATGAGATTTTTTAAATCCTAATTTATAAAATCCAAATTCATATATTTGAAGTGCTGATTCTATAGCCGTAGTTTTTGGGGCATTTTCTTTTATAAGCCAACTTCCCCAACAAAATGAATCATATTGGAAATCATACATTCTTACAAGGCCCAGTCTTTCATCATTTTTTGATTCTATCACAAAATAAAATTCTTTTTCTATTTTTTCTCTTTCTTTATAACTTTTTATCCATTCTTTTTGAGATTGAACTGTTCCTGTAATTTTTGAAAGATATTTCGTTTTATTTTGATTTTGCCTTATGTTATAAATAAATTCTGCATCTTCTAACATAACTGTTCTCATATTTATATTTTTCCCACAAATAATCATGATACTTTTAGGTAATTACAATTATTTACCTTCTCCATTTTATGCTTTTTAATGATATTTATTATTTGTAAATATACTGCTGTATTAATCATTATTTATTTCTTCTAAGAATTTAGAATAATCTCTAATATAATCATTTTCATCATAATATTCATTAGTTAATACAAGTAGTACACAATCTTCACTAAAGTCAAACATTTCTCTCCAAACTAATCCGTCAAGGAGGAGACCTTGATTTGGTGAATTTAATTCTATGTATTCTTTATCTTTTCCATTATCTAATAGAAATTTACAGCTTCCAGATACACTTATTGCTAGTTGTTTAAGGTTTTTGTGAGCGTGAAATCCTCGTCTTACATCTTTTTTAGTATCAAATATATAGTAGACTCTTTTTATATCAAATGGAACATTATGATTATTTTCTATTGCAATTAATGATCCTCTATTATCCCCATTTATTTTAAAATCTATTAATTTCCCTATCAATTACAATAACCTTATTTTTTAATTTAAGTGTAGATTATACTGAAAAAATCATTAAAAATTTGTAATGGAAGTAATTGTTATATTGCAAAAAAAGTTAATTTATGCATTTTCAATCCATAACTCAATCTTCTTACATATTTTATACGTTTTTTATCTTTTTTAATTTCAAATACTTCATCTTTATATTTTTTTAGAACTCTATATAAGTTATTTGAAAAGTAGCTATTTGAAAAATTCTTTAAATGTTTTAATGATATATCAATTATTAATTTAGTTTCATTATCTAAAATACTAATTTTTTTAAATATAGTAAGATTATTGATTGCATCTTTAGCAGATTTAATATTTGAAGCTTTTTTAGTATTAAATCTATCTCTTAAACTTTTATAGTTTTTTTCTCTTGTACTTGTTATTTGTTCAGAATATCGTCTATAATAAGTCATTGCTTCTTCTGTAAAAGTAATTGTCCCATAAGTAGAGGCAACAAAAGCAATCCAAATATCATGATAAGTAATAGTCTCAGGGATTGGTAAAATATTTTCTAATAGTTCTTTTTTAAACATTAGAGTATTGCCTGATACACAGTTTGTAAAAAGAAAAGCTTTGTTACATTTTCCTTTTACTAAATTTCCTTTTGGTCTAATTAATTCTTTATTTGAAATAGTTCCATCTCCATCCATGATTATTGCATCAGAATAGATAAGAAGATTTTCTTTTATTTCATTGATAAAAAGTTCAAGTTTTTTTTCTTTCCAAATATCATCTTGATCAGCAAGGGCTATATAGTCTCCACTGCATAAAGATATAGATTTTTCAAAATTTTTAACAAAGCCAAGATTTTTTTCATTTTGAAAAAATTTTATGAAACTATATTTTTTTGAATATTCTTTAATTATTTCAATTGTATTATCAGAAGAACCATCATCACATATTATGATTTCAATATTTTTATATGTTTGATTTATAATAGAATTTAATTGTTCTTTTAAGTATTTACCCCCATTATATGTACACATTGCAACTGAAATCAATTTTTTATCCATTTTATTTAGACCCTTTTATAAATTTTTTAATTTTTTCTCTAATTGGTTTAGAGTATATTCTTATTTTTTTTAATATATTTTTATTTTTTATATCATGAATTTCTAATTGCATTTGATTAAATATATTATCAGTAATATATAAATCTTCTTTTTCTAATATATCTTTATTTTTATCTTTTAAAATAGTTTGCTCTTTTAGAAGTCTTTTGAGTTTTTCTCCATTTCTATCTGAGCCTCTTGAAATTGATTCATAATGATATGCTTTACAATAAGGAGTAAAAATATTTACCTTTCCTTTTTTTATAGCTTTTAAGCATAAATCAACATCATTATAAGCAACAGTAAGATTCTCATCAAAATAATCAATCTCTTCTAAAAGAGATTTTTTTATCATCATACAAGCAGCGGTAACAGCAGTAACATTTTGAACTAAAGATTCTCTATATTCATAACCGTTATTTTCAATTTTTAGGTGAGCTAAAAAATGTTGAGCTACGTTGTCTCCTCCAACTTTTATCCCACAATGTTGAATTGTATTGTTTGGATATAAAAGTTTTGCTCCAACACATCCTATTTCTTCTTGTTGTGAATACTCAAGTAAAGATTCAATCCAGTCATTTGAAATTATTTCAATATCATTATTTAAAAAAATGATATGTTTACCTTTTGAATGGTTTTTAACAGCATAATTATTAATATGTGAGTAGTTAAAAGGTACATTATATTCTACAAATTTTATTCTTGAATCTTTATTTTCAAATATTTCCATTTGTTTAAAAGTTTCTTTTTCTTTACTATTATTTGAAATACCAATTATCTCAAAATTATCATATGTTGATAGGTTAATAATAGAATTAAGGCAATTTTGAAGTAGTTTTGGCTGATCCTTAAATGGTATAATAATTGATACTAAAGGTTTATTCTCTAAATTGAATTTTATTCTATAAGAATTATGAAATAAACCTTTTTCAATATTTGCATTAAGATTATTTCTTATTCTCATATTTTCTAAAACTTGTAAATTTTCATTTGAACTAAATTCTTTTTCTAATGTTAAATCATTATAGAATAATTCTTGGTCCAAAAAATATATATTTTTCGTTTTTTCAATTATTCTTAGAGTCAAATCATAAAAAATACTTTCTACACTTTTATAATTATCAAATCCTTTTATATCTTTTAAAAAAGTTCTTTTAAAAATGGTAGACTTCCCTATATAGTTGTAACTATATAAAAGATTTTTAGAAATATTTGATTTGTATTTGATAATTGATTTATTATTTTTTAGTAAGAAATTATTTGAATATATAAAATTATAGTTGTTTTTTTTCAAAATATCATTTAATATATTTAAACTATTTGGAATAAGTTTTTCATTTCCTTCTAAAAAAATCAGATAGTCACTTTTAGCAGAAAAAATTATATCATTATAAATTTCAGATAGTTCTTTTTCTTTTTTTTCAATAGTTTTAAAGTTTTGATGGTTTTTTAAATCATTTAAAGAATTAACAATAAAACAAGTAGAACAGTTTTTATAATTTAATTTTTCTAAATTAGTAATTATATCAATGAATTTAAAACTATCAAGCCGAGTTAAATCTATTATAATATCAAAATTGATATCTGTATTTGAAGTCAATTAGTTTCCTGTTGATTAATATATATTTTTAAGATTATTATTGTACAAACAATTTAATTAAATTATACAATTTATAGTTTTTCATTTATTTTATATTTAAGTATTTTCTCTTCAAAGGTTTTTAAATAGTTATCTATGTTATTTTTATTTAATATAATCCCAAAATTTTCAGGTGTTTTTAGATCTTTATTTGTAATTTTATTTGCAAGTATTTTACCAATATATGGATAATAGTGATCATCGTCAGGATAATTATTTAAATCTGTTGTAATTTCATTTATCGTCATAAAATGATTTACCTCTCCAAATACATTAACTAATTCTTTTAACCATCTTTTATATTCTTTTAACCTCTTTGATTTTTGTATTATTGAAGCAAGTAGATTACTACTTATTGGAGATGTGAAAATTATAAATTTAGTATTTTTATTTTTATCTTTGATTTTTTCTAGTATAGTTTTATAGTTTTCATTATAAATATAATTTCTACTATCTAGTTCTTCTAAATGATGATTTAAACTAATTTTATATCTGAGCCGTCTTTCATTTTCTGAAACTTTTTTTTGATATTTTATATTATTTCTATCATAATATATTTTATTATCTATTTTAGTATTTTTATAATTTCTTTTACTATATTTTAGTGTATCTTTTGATAAAAGCATTTTATATCTATAAAATGGTTTTGTGGTATTTCTTATATAAAATTCGGGTTTTTCAAATTTTATGTTCTTGGGAATAGCTGTATTATAGAAATCAGCTCCAATTATTATGTATTTTAAGTTTTTTTTCTTTATTCTCTTGACAAAATCAATGTATTTTTCATACTCATATGGATATATACTATTTAGCGCGAAGTTAAATATATTCATATCTGTAAAATGATTTTGATTTATAAAGGTACTTCTACTACTACCTAAAAGAATACCATCATATTTTTCAAATCCTTGGAAATAGACAAGGTTTGTTTTTTGTTGTCTTTCATTAAAATCAGATTGTTTACTATTATACTTATTTGAATGTGAGAAAGTCCAAAGAGGGTCAATTATATAATTTATACTTGTTAGTATCCCTAAACATATAAATACTAATCCTATAAAAATAATTACCCAATTTCTACTTTTATTCATAATTTTAATAATTATATTTATTTAAATACCATTGAATAGTTTTAACAATACCTGTATCAAAATTTTCATCTGCTTTCCATCCTAACTCTTCTTCTAACTTTGTTGCATCTATTGCATATCTTCTATCATGCCCAGCTCTATCTTCTACAAAAGTTATTAACTCTTTATACGATGAATCTTTAGGAACCTCTTTATCCAGAATTTCACATATTTTATTTACTATTTGAAGATTTGTTCTCTCATTTCTTCCACCAATATTATAAGTTTCACCTTTTTCCCCATTATGGTAAACTAAATCGATACCTTTACAATGATCAAGTACATATAACCAATCTCTAATGTTTTTACCATCCCCATAGATTGGAATAGGGTTCCCTTTTAGGGCATTTCTAATAATAGTTGGTATTAGTTTCTCATCATGTTGTTTTGGTCCATAATTATTTGAACAATTTGTAATAACGCAATTCATTCCAAAAGTTTCCACATAAGCTCTTATAATCATATCTGATGAGGCTTTTGAAGCTGAATATGGTGAATTTGGAGCATAAGGCGTGTTTTCAGTAAATAGATCTTCAGGATCAGAAGAAAGTGTTCCATAAACTTCATCTGTTGAGATATGATGAAATCTACAATCTTTATATTCCTCTTTGTAAGTAAATGGTTTATCCATCCAATATTTATATGCTACATCAACTAAAGTATATGTACCATTTACATTTGTTTCAATAAAAACTCCTGGATTTTTAATAGAGTTATCTACATGTGATTCTGCTGCAAAGTGAATAACTCCCCTTATGTCGTATTCTTTAAAAATAAACTCTATTAGTTCTCTATTACAAATATCACCTTTAACAAATTTATATCTTGAATCATTTTCACACTCTTTTAGATTTTCTAAATCTCCTGCATAAGTAAGCAGGTCAATATTTATAATTTGATATTCTTCAAATTTGTCTAGAAAATATGGTACAAAATTGCTTCCTATGAATCCTGCACAACCTGTAACTAATATTGATTTCATTTTTTTCCTTTTATTTTATCAATTCTTTTTTTTATACTATAAATAAATTTTTTATTCATGATTTTATTTAAAAACCCATTGTTTGAGATGTAGATTATGGTACAAGGGGTTCTTACAAATCTACTTTTAAAAGCATTTGTATATTGTTTGATTAATCTTTTTTTTGTATCATAAAAGCTTTTATTTGGGAAACCTCCACTTTTATGTCTTAGATGAAAATCTATAACATAAGTTGAATATCCTTGGTTTTGTGCTTGAATGCAAAGATCCGTACCATAAAGGTGATAGTGTCCAATATTTTTAGATAAAGATAGATTAGCATCATTTTTTACAACTAAAAAGTTTTCATCTAAACTTCCTACTTTTGCTGGAAGTGGCCCTTCAAATAGATTATCAACTCCAGGGTCGGTAATTCTTGAATATCTTTTATTTATATTCTCTTTTGAAAATCCAAAATTACCTAATATTGCCCATGTTGGGTCAAGTTTATTCATCTGCTCAATTCTTTGCTTTAAAACATCAATATTATCAAAATCAAGAAGTAAGTCTTGATGAGCTAATATAATATATTCACCTTTGGCTAGATTTAAAAATTTATTATAACCATCATATGCATCGTATTTATTTTTTGAAATATTATCTATATATAAATATTCACTATTTTCATCTGTAAAGCCTGCTTTTTCAAAAGATTCAGTTACTGATTCAAGTTCATCTTGTCTTGCAGTTAAGATACAAATAGAAAATAGTTTTTCATATTTTAAACTATCTATCTCTTTTAATACCATTATTTTCTAACCTCTAATCTTATAAGACAATCATCAAGACTATCTTTCCAATAAGGAATATTTATTTTAAAATCTTTTTTTATTTTTGCTTTATTTAAAAGGGAATAGTGTGGTCTTTTTGCAGGTGTTGGATAATCTTTTGTTTCTAAAGGATTGATTTTACAATTTAATTTTGCCATTTTCATAATCTCTTTTGCAAAATCATACCATGATAAAACACCCTCATTTGAATAATTATATATTTCTACTTTTTCATTTTTTATTGTTGGTAGAATATCTAAAATTGCTTTTGCTAAGTCTTTTGCATAAGTTGGAGTACCTACTTGATCAAAAATAACACCAAGAGAATCTTTTTGTTCACCTAGTCTAAGCATTGTTTTTACAAAGTTGTTCCCAAAAAAAGAGTAAACCCAAGAGGTTCTTATTATAATTGAATTTAGTGGATTTATATTAACCATAGTTTTCTCACCAGCTAGCTTAGTTTCTCCATAAACACCTTTTGGGTTAGTCTCATCATCTTCAACATATGGTCTAAAATTTTCACCATCAAAAACATAATCAGTGGAAATATGGATAAGCTTAATATCTTTTTCTTTTGAAATTTGGGCCAAATTTTTTACTGCATCATTATTAATTTTATTTGCATTATCATAATCATCTTCTGCTTTATCTACTGCTGTGTATGCTGCACAATTTATTATTACATTAAAATTGTTTTTATCAAGTAATTCTTCTAATTCTTCTTTTTGGGAAATATCAAGTTTATCTTTAGAAGCAAAAAAGAAATTATAACTATAATCTTTTGAAAGAGCTTTTATCTCACTTCCTAATTGTCCATTAGAACCTGTAACTAAAATATTTATCATTTTTGTAAACCTTTTGTAAAATTATAACTATTGAAAATCAATGAAAATAAATTATTTTTTATAATAGTCTACACTATATTCGAATAAATCATTAGTTTCATTAAATTTTGGTTGTTTAGTATCTTTCTCTGAAAGACTTAATTTATCATGTGGAATTTGCCAATCAATATTAATGTCTTTATCATCAAAAGCTATACCTCTGTCACATTCTGGACTATAATAGCTATCAACTTTATATGCAAAAGTAGCTTCTTGGCTTAATACTACAAAACCATGGGCAAATCCTCTTGGTACTAGTAGTTGTCTTTTATTTTCACTGCTTAATTCAACTGCAACATATTTACCAAAGCTTGGACTACCTTTTCTTATATCAACAGCTACATCCAATACTTTTCCTGTAATAACTCTAACTAATTTAGTTTGTGCATGGGGTGCTAATTGATAATGTAAACCTCTTAATACACCATATGAAGATTTGCTCTCATTATCTTGACAAAAATTTATTTTAAATCCTAAAAATTCTTCAAGTTTATCTTCCCTAAAAGTTTCAACAAAATAACCTCTATGGTCTCCAAATACTTTTGGTTCACATATTACAACATCTGGAATTTCTGTTCTTATAAAATTCATTTTGTCATTTTTCCTTCATTTGCTCTTTTTATCATATATTGACCATACTGATTCTTTTTTAATGGTTGAGCTAATTCTATTAGTTTTTCTTTAGAAATATACCCCATCTCAAAAGCAATCTCTTCTAAGCAAGCTACTTTCAAACCTTGTCTTTTTTCAATGGTTTGAATAAAAGTTGAAGCTTCTAACATACTCTCATGTGTACCTGTATCAAGCCAAGCATATCCTCTTCCCATAAGTTCAACTTTTAATCTTCCTTCATCTAAAAAATCTTGGTTTAAAGTTGTGATTTCAAGTTCTCCTCTTGCTGAAGGTTTTACTTGTTTCGCTTTTTGAACTACATCTTTAGGATAAAAATATAATCCAATTACAGCATAGTTTGATTTTGGAATTTTTGGTTTTTCTTCAATAGAAGTTACATTTCCATTTTCATCAAATTCAGCAACGCCGTATCTTTCGGGGTCATTAACTCTATATCCAAATACAGTGGCATTGTTATCATCTTTTGCATTTTTTATTGAGTTAGCAAGAAGTTGATCCATTCCATGTCCATAAAAAATATTATCACCAAGTATTAAACAAGCATCTTCTCCATCTAAAAATTCTTCACCTAAAATAAAAGCTTGTGCTAGTCCATCTGGACTTGGTTGTTCTATATATGAAAACTCTATTCCTAAATCTGAACCATCACCTAAAAGGTCTTTAAATCTTGGTAAATCATGTGGTGTTGAGATTATTAAAATCTCTTTTATTCCTGCTAACATTAAAACTGAAAGGGGATAATAAATCATTGGTTTGTCATATATTGGGGTTAATTGTTTACTTACCCCTTTTGTAATTGGATATAGTCTTGTTCCACTACCTCCAGCTAATATTATCCCTTTCATTCAGTTTTCTCCTTTTGCTTTTTTATTAGTCCATTGTAACAAATAAACTCTTCATTATCCCATTTTTGTTTCATGATTTTATTATTGTTATCAACTGTTTGTTTATTCCAAGTTCTTGGATGATATAGGTGAAATGTATTTGCAAGATATCTAACTGATTTTGAATCAATTCCAAAGTGTTGAAATCTCCAAGTTAAATCTATATCTTCCCCTACAGATGGTGTAGTATAGTCTTCATCAAATCCATTTATAAATTCTAAATCTTTTTTAAAACATGAAAAATTACATCCTATAATCATAGGTCTTTTTTTATTTAATTTTTTTTCAAGGGAAGAGTCTTTTTTTAACTTCAATCCCTCTTCAATATGTCTTGCCTTATCAAGAGCAAGAAATGGAAGAAATAGCCAATATAGCTTTTCGATTATGTAAGTGCCTAAATAGCCCTTTCTTATAAGTTTACTAAAAAAACTTCCTAACTCAACTCTTTTACCACAAAGAATTCTGCTATGGGTTATATTTTGTTTATGTTTTTCTACAAAATCCCTATAAGGTATTATATCACCATCAATAAAAATAAGATAATCACCTTTTGCGTGTCTAACAGCTTTATTAAGTGCAATATTCTTTTTCCAACCATCGTCTTTCTGCGAAAGATGAGTTATTCTTTTATTATCTTTATATTTTTTTAAATAAGTTTGCATCTCCGATGATTCACAATCTTCTGAAATAATAATTTCAAAATCATCAATTGTTTGATTTAACAAACTATTTAAGATTAAATCTAACGCTTCAGTATCTTTATATACAGAAACTATAACTGAAATCGTTATGTTATCGTAGTCATTCATATGTGTAAGAAAGTTACCTTTTTATTTATATTTTATCATTTTGTAGTTAAAATATAACTTTAAATATGGAGAAGTATATGTATGATGTGTCAATAATAACTGTTAATTATAATAGCTCAGATGACACCTTGAACATGATAGAAAGTGTTGAAAATAAAACAACACTAAGTTATGAAATAATAGTTGTTGATAATAATTCTTCTATTGAAGAATATAAAAAATTAGAAATATTAAAAACAAAAGAAAATATAAAACTTATAAGAAGTAGGTTAAATTTAGGTTTTGCCGGTGGTAATATGCTTGGATTTAAAGAAGCCAATTCTAAATACCTATTTTTTTTAAATAATGACACTTTACTTATAAATAATGTTATAGATATCTTATATAAAGATTGTGAAAATGATAATAATATAGGTTTAATCTCTCCTCAACTTTTTGATGAAAATATTAATAAAACTACAACTTTTAGATATTTTCCAACAGTATCAGAAAAATATCTAGGAAAAGGTTTTTCAAACTTTATTTCTACAAAAAAAAGATATAACAATAAAAAAGAGTATGAAAATATCATAGATGTAGAGGTAGTAAGTGGAGCTTCCATGTTTTTTAATAAAGAGTGTTTTGAAAATATAAATGGGTTTGATACTGATTTCTTTCTTTATTGTGAAGAGGAAGATTTATCAAAAAGAGTAATAGATTATGGTTTAAAAGTTTGTTTTGAACCAAATGCACATTTGATTCACTTATGTGGGAAAAGCACAGGTAGAAACTTTAAAATAGAAAGAGAGTTTATAATCTCATATTTTAAATTATTAGATAAACATTTTGGATTTATTAGAAGAGGTTTACTTAAATTACATATATTTTTAAAATATCTATTTAAAGCAAATAAAAATGAAACAAATAAAAAACTATTTAATTTTATATTTCAAAAAAATAAACAAAAATATAGTTTAAGAAATGAACAAAAGATGAGTGATGAGTAAAAGCGTAATTGATAATAGATATTCAAAGTTTCTAGAAAATATCAAAGAGTATTTCAAAAACTCAGAAACCTCTATACATAAAGCAAGAAATGAAATAAAAATAATTGATTTTGAAGATGAAAAATTAGTTGTAAAATCTTTTAAAATACCACATTTTTTAAATAAAATTGTATATGGTTTTTTTAGAGATAGTAAAGCAAAAAAATCTTATGAAAACTCTTTAAAAATTGGAGAATTTGCACCTAAAGCAATTGGCTATATAGAGTTTAAAAAATGCTTCTTGCTTGAAAGAAGTTTTTTTGTAAGTGAAAACTTTAAATATGATTTAACCATAAGAGAACCTTTGTTAGAAAAGAACTATCCAGATAAAAATAAAATTTTTGATGCTTTTGCTAGGTTTACTTTTCATTTACACAATAATGGTATCTTTCATCAAGATTATTCCCCTGGGAATATATTGATTAAAAAAGAAGAAGATAGATATATTTTTAAAATAGTTGATATAAATAGGATGAAATTCAAAAATCTTAGTCTTGATGAAAAGATTAAAAATTTTTCTAAACTTTGGGCGAAAAATGAAGATTTGATTATTATATTAAAAGCATATTCAAAATATGGAAATCTTGATGAAGATAAAATTATAAAAAAGGGTTTGTTTTTTAGTCAAAAACACAAAGACAAGAAGAATTTCAAAAAAAAATTACGTGGAGAGAAAGTAAATGATTGATTTCAAAAATATTTTAATACTTTTTTTCATAATAAATTATTTTAATTTTATAAGTGCAAATAATATTTTTGACTCTTACTTGAAAGAATATGAAAATAAATACAATTTATTAAATAATTTACCAGAAAATCATAATTATAAAATTGCAATGCTCGGTGATTCAATAACAGCTGGTGCTTATTGGAATGAACTTTTAGACAATCAAAAAGTCTTAAATCTAGGAGTTAGTGCAGATCAAACTAATTTAATTATTAATAATAAAAAATATGGGTTGATTTCGAGAATTGATAATTTAGATAATGGTTTTAATAAAGCATTTATAATGATAGGTATTAATGATTTTGGTTTTAATAAAAGTGTTAGTAGTGTTTTTAATTCATATATTAAAATAATAAGAAAAATTGAAAAAAATAATATCGAACCCGTTATTCAATCGACACTTTATATGACAAAAAATGAGTTTAAATTGGATTATAAAGAGATAAATAAAAAAGTGGAAAAATTAAATAAACTACTATATGATTATTGTATTAAAAATGATTTAATATATATAAGTGTTAATACAAAATTATCTAACAATAACCTTCTTATGGATAAATATACAGTAGATGGCATTCATTTGAATGATAAAGGTTATGAAATTTGGTCAGAAATTATAAAAAAGAAAATGTAGAATGATAAGTATTGAAAATATATCTGTAGTAATTATTGCAAAAAATGCACAATTAACAATAAAAAATACTTTAAAAAGTTTAAAAACTTTTTCTGATGTTGTTCTTTTTTTGAATGATACGACAGATAATACAGTAGAAATCGCAAAAGAATTTGATAATATAAATATTATTGAGGGTGATTTCACTGGATTTGGTCCTACGAAAAATCAAGCAGCTTTACATGCAAAAAATGATTGGATTCTATCATTGGATTCTGATGAAGTATTAGCGGAAGAGTTTATTTTAAATTTATCAAAACTATCTTTAGATGAGAGTTGTGTATATAAGATTTTAAGAAGTAATTATTACAAAAAAACTGAAGTTAGACATTGTTGGGGGAAAGATGAGATTGTTAGAGTTTATAACAGAAAATTAACTTCTTTTAATGATAATAAAGTACACGAATATGTATTAGAAAAGGATTTGAAAGTTGAACTTTTAAATGGAGAAGTAAAACATTACCCTTATTCAAACATTACGGATTTTATAATAAAACTTGATAGATATTCAACTCTTTTTGCCCAAGATAAGAAAGGCAAAAAGAACTCTTCTCCAACAAAAGCTTTTTTTAATGGTTGGTTCTCTTTTTTTAAAACATATTTTATAAAAAGAGGTTTTTTAGATGGTTATGCAGGACTTGTAATTGCATTTTCACATATGGCAACAAATTTTTATAAATATATAAAACTTTATGAAGCCAATAAAGAGTTAAAAAAATGAATCTATTAATAACACGACATGATAAAATAGGGGATTTTGTAGTTACTTTACCTTTGTTTAAAGCAATAAAAGAACAATATCCAAATACAAATATAACAGCACTAGTTTCAAAAGTAAATTTTGATTTTGCAAAAGAGATTGATTTTATTGATGATGTAATATTATTTGATAGGGAAGATTTACTTGAAACTAAAAAAGAGATAAAAAAACGAAAATTTGATGCAAGTATTAGTGCTTATATTGATACAGATTTAGGAAAACTTCTATTTCTATCTAAAATAAAAAAAAGAGTTGCACCAGCTACAAAAATTGCACAATTGTTTTTTAATAAAAGGGTAACTCAAAGAAGAAGTAAAGTTGAAAAAACAGAATGGCAATATAATCTTGATTTAGCTTTAACACTTTTTCCTGATATAAAATTAGAGTTTTCAAAGCCTTTATTAAATATAGAAAGCAAAAAAGAAAAAAGAGTTGTTTTTCATCCAGGTTTTGGTGGAAGTAGTGATGGAAATTTGATTTTAGATGACTATTTAAGACTTGCAAAAAGTATAAAAGATAGTGCTTATGAAATAGTTTTCACCTTTGGTCCAGATGATGGTGAAACTAAAGAATATATCTCAAAAAATATAGATTTTGAAGCAAAACTTTTAGACTCAAAAATGTCTTTGATTGAGTTTACAAAATATCTAAGTGCGACAAATATTTTTGTTAGTACTTCAACAGGACCTATGCATTTAGCAGGTGCAGTTAATACAAAAACTATTTCATTTTTTGGAAATACTAAGTTTGCTAGTTTTGAGAGATGGGCAACTATTAGTGAGATAGAAAATCAAAACAATTTTATTGTTCCAAAAGATTACATTAGTGAGGTTTATTTTAAAATAGAAAAAAAGCTAAAAGAGTTAGTGAATGAATAAAACTCCATTTTTTTGGGACGTATACTCTGATCAACCTCATATTATAAAAGATAAAGAATATAAAAAAAGAATTCGAAAGAAGTATCTAAAAGATTATATTAAGATGCTTTTATCTTCATTATTTATTTTGCCTATTGCAATTTTGATTATGAAACTATTTAAAGGGGAAAAAACTTTTGATAGTAATGATATTTATGGAATAGGAGTTAATCTTGATAAAGGTGATGCTCAGCAAGAATTAGTTGAGGAATTGGGTGTCAAAAATCTTATTATTAGAGTTCCTTTATGGGAGATTGAAAAAATCGATGAATATGTGGATTTTGTAAAAAGTTTTAATAAAAAATCTTCAAAAAATATTTTAATAAATATTATGCAAGATAGGGAAAATATTGAAGATTTAACACTTTTAAAAAACAATTTAGAAATAGTTTTTTCAAAATTTAAAAACATAGTTTTTGAATACCAAATTGCATCTACAATAAATAGAGCAAAATGGGGATTTTTTAGTGTCTCAGAATATCTAACTTTTTATAAATGTGCTCAAGATTTAAGAGATGAAAATTATCCGACACTGAAACTTTTAGGACCTAGTGTTATAGATTTTGAATATTATTACAATGTGAGTGCAATGTTTAATTTTAAAAATATTAAATATGATATTGTAAGCTCTTTACTATATGTTGATAGAAGAGGCGCTCCTTCAAACACTCAGTATGGTTTATTTGATACAAAAAACAAAATTGATTTACTTTATAGTTTAGTTAAGCTTTCTTCAAAATGTAGTGATGAAATATATATTACAGAAACAAACTGGCCAATCTCAAATACAGCACCATATGCTCCAACAAGCGAAAAAGAGTGTGTAAGTAATGAGACCTATACAAAATATATGTTAGAGTATTTTAATATTGCAAAGAAAAGTAGAAAGATTAAGAGAGTTTATTGGCATCAATTAATCGCTCCAGGATACGGACTTGTTGATAATAGAGATGGTAAAATAATCAAATACCCACAATTTTATGCATATAAAGAGATGATTAAAAACAATGGTTAAAAAAATTTTTATTGAGATCCCCACATGGTTAGGAGATGCTATTATGACAACTCCTGCTATTGAAAATATTATAAAAAGTTTTCCCGAAGCAAAGATTACGCTTTTGGGCTCTTATGTATCAATAGAAGCTTTAAAAAATTTTGAAAATATTGAAAAAGTAATAATTGATGATAGTAAAAAGGGTGGAAGTAGATATTTAAATCTAATAAAACTGGCTAAAAAAGTTGGAAAAGTAGATATTGCCATCTCTTTTAGAAGAAGCTTTTCTTCAAAACTTATGATGTTTTTTATTAATAGTAAAAAAACGATTTCCTATAAAAGATATACAAAAAAAGATATTCATCAAGTACTTAGATACAACGATTTTATAAATAGAAAACTAAATTTAAAAAATAAAGCAGGAAACTTAAAACTTAACTTTACTCCATTTTCATATAAAAAGCCAACTTTAGGACTGAACCCTGGTGCAACATATGGAAGTGCAAAACGTTGGTATCCTGAAGAGTTTGCTAAGCTTGCAACCAAATTGTCTAACAAATATGATATTGTAATATTTGGTGGATCAAATGAGACAGCTATTGCTTCTGATATTGAAAAAATATTAGTTAAAAATAAAATAACAAATTTTCAGAATATTGCAGGAAAAACTTCTGTATCTGAATTAATAGAAAAGATAGCAGGACTTGATTTGTTTATTACAAATGATAGTGGACCAATGCATATTGCAGCAGCTTTTAAAATAGAAACTGTAGCAATATTTGGACCAACAAAATTTACAGAAACAAATCAATGGAATAATCCAAATGAAACAATAATAACTAAAAATTTGGATTGTGCTCCTTGTATGAAAAGAAAATGTCCTTTAGGTCACCATGATTGTATGAAACTTATTAAAGCAGAAGATGTTTTAAAGACTTTGGGAGAAGAAAATGGTGGAAAAGAAAAGCTATAAAATAGCAATTGCAGGGACAGGATATGTTGGCTTATCAAATGGATTATTGTTAGCTCAAAACAATGAAGTGATAGCTTTAGATATAATCCCTGAAAAAGTGGAGTTGATAAATAAAAAGATCTCACCAATTGAAGACAAAGAGATACAAGAATATTTAGAAAAAGAAAATATAAATTTTAAAGCAACATTGAATAAAAAAGAAGCATATAAAGATGCTGATTTTGTAATAATTTCAACTCCAACAGATTATGACCCTCAAACAAACTATTTTAATACAAAATCTATTGAATATGTTATAAAAGATGTTTTAGATATTAATCCAAATACAGTTATGGTAATAAAATCAACAATCCCCGTAGGATATGTTGAAAAAGTAAAAGAAAAATTTAATTGCCCAAATATAATGTTTTCTCCAGAATTTTTAAGAGAAGGAAAAGCCTTATATGATAACTTATATCCTAGTAGAATTATTGTAGGGGAAAAATCAAAAAGAGCAGAAATATTTGCGAATCTTTTAGCTCAAGGTGCAATAAAAAAAGATATATCTATTTTATATACAAACTCAACAGAAGCAGAAGCTATAAAGCTTTTTGCAAATACCTATTTAGCAATGAGAGTTGCATATTTTAATGAGTTAGATTCTTACGCACAAACCCATAATCTAAATACTAAAGATATAATTGAAGGTGTTGGTTTAGATCCAAGAATTGGGAACCATTATAATAACCCAAGTTTTGGTTATGGTGGGTATTGTTTACCAAAAGATACCAAGCAATTATTGGCAAACTATAAAAATGTTCCATCAAATATGATTGAAGCAATCGTAAATGCAAATACTACAAGAAAAGATTTTATTGCAAAATCTATTATTGAAAAGTTAAATTTGACAATGCACGAAGAGATTAATAGTGATAAAACAGTTGGTATCTATAGACTTGTTATGAAAACAGATAGTGATAACTTTAGAAGCTCTGCAATTCAAGGGATAATGAAAAGATTAAAAGCAAAAGGGATAAATGTAATAATCTATGAACCTGCGTTAAAAGAAGATCTTTTTTTTAATTCTGAAGTTATAGATTCCTTAGAAAAGTTCAAAAGAAAATCAGATATAATAGTTGCTAATAGATTATCTGAAGATATCATAGATGTAAGAAAAAAAGTATATACAAGGGATATATTTAATAGTGATAGCTAGATAAAATATAAATATAAAGGTATTTATGAATTTAAAAAATATAGATATTGAAGAGATAAAAGAAATTGCTGTAAAAGCAGGTAATGCTATTATGAGAATTTATAAAAAAGATTTTGAAATAGAATATAAAGATGATAATTCTCCTTTAACAGAAGCTGACTTAAAAGCAAACGAGATTATATGTACTAGTCTTAATAAATATTATCCTCAAATCCCTATTATGTCAGAAGAAAATAAACAAGTAGATTATGATATAAGAAAAAATTGGGAATTTTATTTTTGTATAGATCCAATTGATGGGACAAAAGAGTTCATAAAAAGAAATGGTGATTTTACTGTTAATATAGCATTGATTCATAAAAATAAACCTGTATTAGGAGTTGTTTATGCTCCAGCCTTTAATGAAATATATTGGGCTAAAGAGGGCATAGGAGCATTTAAAAATGGGAAAAAATTACCATTTAAAAAAAATAATACTCCTAATGAAAAACTTTTTGTAGTAACTTCAAAATCACATCTTTCAGAAGAGACTCTAAGATTTATAGATAGCCTGGAAACTAAAGAAATAAAACAATTGTCAAGAGGAAGTTCTCTAAAACTTTGCATGGTAGCAGAAGGAGTTGCTGATATATATCCAAGAATGTCACCAACTATGGAATGGGATACAGCAGCAGCAGATGCAATAGTAAGAGTTTCGGGTAAAATGACATATCAATATAATGATAATATTATAAATAATAAGCCAATTTATTATAATAAAAATAATTTATTAAACCCATGGTTTATTGTAAAATAATTAATATTAGTACGTAATAATAAAATATAGAATTTAAATACTTAATAATATTTTTTAAAGATAGAATTTGTTAATATATATATTAATAAATTAAAATAGGAAACTAATAGTGGCAAAATCAATTTTCAGAGAATACGATATTAGAGGGATTTATTCAGTTGAATTAAATGAACAAACAGTAAAAAAAATAGGTTTTTACTTTGCAGAAGAAGTAAAAAATAAGATTTTTAATGCAAAATATATTTCCGTTGGTTTTGATGCAAGAACTCATTCCCCTGAACTTGCAAATTGGTTAATTAGTGGGATAAATCAAGCAGGTTTAGAAGTTTTATTTATGGGATTAGTCCCAACCCCAGTTAATTATTTTTCAAATTTTACAGATTTCAATGGGAAAACTACATCTGCTTCAATTATGATAACAGGAAGTCATAATCCTCCAGAATATAATGGATTCAAAATAACTATTGATAAACAACCTTTTTTTGGCGATGATATTTATGCTTTGGGTGAAAAAGTATTGAATAGTAATTTAGAAATTGATGACAACAATATTTCTATTAATATTAATGCAAAAGAACAATATATAGATTATTTAGTGAATGAATTTAAAAATTTAAATCTAGTAGGGAAATCTTTTGTTTTTGATTGCGGAAATGGAGCAGCAGGTGCTGTATTAGGTGATATTCTTAAAGCTTTAAATATTGATTCAAACATAATGTATGAAAAACCTGATGGAACTTTTCCAAATCATCATCCTGATCCAAGTGAAGAAGAAACTTTAATTGATATAAAAAAAGAGTTAAAAACAGAAAAGTATGATTTAGGTTTTGCTTATGATGGAGATGCTGATAGAATAGCAGTATTATCCTCAAAATATGGATTCAAAGGAGATGTTCTAGCAATATTTTTCTCAAGATTTATAGATAATCCAACAGTTATAGGTGAAGTAAAATGTTCTCAAATAATGTATGATATTATAAATAACTATGGAAAAGCTATTATGTATAAAACAGGACATAGTAACCTTAAAGTTAAAATTAAAGAAACAAATGCATCTTTTGCAGCTGAAGTAAGTGGGCATATATTTTTTAATGATAGATATTTTGGATATGATGATGCTATTTATTCAACACTCAGAGCATTAGAATTAGTCTCGAATGGTTTTGATTTTGATACAGAATATGAAAAGTTACCAAAAATATTTGCCACTGATGAAATCAACATAAATACAACAGAAGATAAAAAGTTTGAGATAATTGATGATTTGAAAGAAAAATTATCGAATCCACCTTCAAATTTTCCAAAAATAAAAAAAATAATTGATGTAGATGGTGTAAGAGTTGTTTTTGAAAATGGTTGGGGACTTATTAGAGCAAGTAATACAACACCTAAACTTGTTACTAGATTTGAAGCAAAAGATAAGGATACAGCAATTATGTATCAAGAAAAATTATTAGAATTGATGAAGGATTAATAGTATTATGACAAATATGATTTTATGTGGTGGAAGTGGAACTAGACTTTGGCCAATAAGTAGAACACTTATGCCAAAACAGTTTGTGAAATTGTTTGATGAAAAATCTTTATTTCAACTAACAATAAATCGAAATAGAGATTTTTGTTCAAAAAGTTTTATTGTATCAAATAGTGAACAGTATTTTTTGGCCTTAGACCAAATCGATCAATTAGAAAATTCTTTTGAATCTGAATATTTACTTGAGCCAGTTGGAAGAAATACTGCTCCAGCAATAGCATTAGCTTGTTTTGCTTTAGATTGTGAAGAAATGGTTCTTATAACTCCTTCAGATCATCTAATTAAAAATAAAGCTGAATACAAAAATGTTGTTAAAAAAGCGGAATCTTTAGCAAAAGAGGATTATCTTGTTACTTTTGGTATAACTCCAACTTATCCTGAAACAGGATATGGATATATAGAGGCTAATGACTTTGATGTAAAAGCATTTCATGAAAAGCCAGATGAAACTACCGCAGAAAAATATGTAAATGATGGAAACTATTATTGGAATAGTGGTATGTTTTGTTTTAAAGCAGGGGTTTTTTTAGATGAATTAAAAAAATATTCACCTGAAATTTATGAGGCTTCATTAAAAGCTTTTAAAAATGCAAATTCAAGTAATATGATAAGAATTAAATGTGATGATATGTTAGCTATTCCTGAAGATAGTATAGATTATGCTGTTATGGAAAAAAGTTCTAAGGTAAAAGTAGTTCCTTCTAATATTGATTGGTCTGACTTAGGAAGTTTTGATTCTTTGTATGAAGAATTACCAAAAGATCAAAATGGAAATACTATAAATCAAAACTTTATTAGTATTGATAGTAAAAATAATTTAATTTATGGAAAAGAAAGAAAAATAACTGCAGTTGATATTGAAGATCTAATCATAGTTGATACAGGAGATGCTTTACTTATAAGTAAAAAAGGTTCTTCTCAAAAAGTAAAAAAAGTAGTTCAAGAAGTTAGAAAAAATACTGAACTTCATAATATCCACTTAACTGCACACAGACCATGGGGAACATATACTGTTTTAGAAGATACTCCTGGATATAAAATAAAAAGAATCGAAGTAAAACCTGGAAAGAGACTTAGTTTACAAAAACACTTCCATAGAAACGAACACTGGATAGTTGTATCAGGGACTGCAACAGTAACAGTTGGAGAAGAAACTAAACTTGTAAGACCAAATGAATCAACATATATAAAAATGGGTGAAGTTCATAGGCTATCTAATGAAGGCGTGATTCCTGTTGTTTTAATAGAGGCTCAAGTTGGAGAGTATACTGGTGAAGATGATATTATTAGACTTAATGATGATTTTAATAGAGAATAATTAAATTGAAAGAAAATATTTTATTAGCATTTAGTTTTGCTAGAAGAGATTTTAATGAAAGATATGTAGGTACTGGACTTGGTCAGTTTTGGTATCTTATTTCTCCTTTGGTAATGATATTTATTTATACAGTTATTTTTTCAGATTTTATGAAAATGAAATTAGATATAGTAGATAATAGTTATGCTTACAGTATATATCTTGTACCTGGATTGTTAGCATGGACTGCATTTAGTACTATTATTATGCGATTAAATACATCATTTTTTGAGAAATCACATCTTATTAAAAAAATTAATGTACCTATGTATAGTTTTCAATTAAGTATAGTGATTACTGAAGCTTTTTTATTTTTAATATCAATTTTATTTGCATTGGGTTTTTTAATTATTGTTAAACAACCAATTACTTTAACCTTTTTTTGGTTAATCCCAGTCATGGGATTGCAGGTGCTATTTTCATTTGGTATAGGTGTAACATTATCTTTATTTACAGCATTTTTTAAAGATTTAAAAGAGGTCGTCCCAATTATTGTACAACTGTGGTTTTGGATGACACCTATTATTTATCTTTCAAGTATGATAGAAAATAAATATCCTTTTCTTCTAAAATATAATCCATTTTATTATTTTGTTAAAATATATCAAGATATTTTTCTTTACTCTAGAGCACCTTCTTTTGAAACAATAGGACTATTATCTTTAATGACATTTCTTAGTGTTTTAATTGCAGGATATTTATATAAAAAGATGATTGGTACAATTAAGGATATTATTTAATGAAAAAAATTCTAGAAATAAAAAATGTTTCTAAGATATATAAAATATATAATAACAACTTTAATAGATTTAAAGAAATATTTACAAAGAAGAAATATCATAAAGAATTTATAGCAAATAAAGATATTAGTTTTGATTTATATGAAGGAGAAACACTTGGTATCATAGGTGTAAATGGTGCAGGTAAATCAACAATTCTTAAACAAATAGCAGGTGTTGTTGAGCCTACAAATGGTGAAATAATAAGATATGGTAGAGTTACTGCATTATTAGAACTAGGTACTGGATTTAACCCAGAACTTACTGGATATGAGAATATTTTTATGAATGGTACTCTTATTGGAATGACTCATAATGAATGTAAAGAAAAAGCAAGAGATATTATAGAGTTTAGTGAATTAGGGGATTATATAAATGAACCAATAAAAACATATTCATCAGGTATGAATATGAGACTTGCTTTTTCTATAGCAATATATTCTGAACCACAAGTATTAATTGTAGATGAAGCTTTAAGTGTAGGTGATGCACATTTTGGAGCTAAATGTACAAGAGCTTTGAGAGAAAGAAAAGAAAAAAATATGAGTATAATTTATGTTTCTCATGATTTAAATTCATTAAAACTACTTTGTGATAGGGTTATTCTTTTAAATCATGGAGAGTTAGCAAAAGAAGGTTCACCTGATGATGTTATAAATAGTTATAATTTTTTAATAGCTAAATTGAATGATAAACAAGAAAAAATGACTATAAAAAATTTAGAAAATAATTCTTTTGGAACATTTGATGTAGAAATAAAAGAAGTAATCATAAAGGGTGAAATATCAAACTCTGATATAGTTAGTTCTGGAGAGTCTGTAAATATTAAAGTAAAAATATATTCAAAAATTGATATTGATGATATGACTGTTGGTATTGTTATAAGAGATAAGTTTGGTCAAGATATTTTCGGAACAAACACTTATCATCATGATTTAAAAGTAAATTTTGAAAAAGATAAAAACTTTACATATACATTCTCAATGCCTTTAAATATTGGTGTAGGAAAATATAGTATTAGTGCAGCTGTGCATTCAAAAGATACACATTTAGAAAATTGTTCTCATTGGTTAGATCATGCTACAGATTTTGAAGTTGTAGGAATATGTGGAAAATTTTATGTAGGAATTTGTCGATTAGAACCAACAATAATATGTATAAAAGAAGAGAGTGAAAAAAGTGAATAAGTTAGAGTTATCTACTGAGCAAATTATTCAAAAGATAAAAGTTGAAATTTTAAAAAAGAAATATCCTAATTATGAAAAAAAATTATTTCATATAAGTCAAATTGAAGATAAAGAACAAGAAGAAAGTATAAAAAAAGCATTTGCATATTTGTTAAAGAGAATGGTTGATGATAAAACTTTAGAGAGTAATCTTAATTTATTAAATAATGGTTCTTTAGATACTTATGAAATGGTTAATCGGATATTAAATTCTGAAGAAAAAAAGAAATTAAATAATGAAGTAAATATCATTGGTTTAAAAAGAAAAGAAGAATTTTTATCAAAACTAAATTTTTCATTTGAATATCTAAAAAAAAATCATGAAATGCAAAATCATGAAATGCAAAATCATGAAATGCAAAATCATGAAATGCAAAATGAAAGTTTTTCTATTAAAGAAATATATGAGGTTAATGATTTTAATAAATATCATGATATTCAATTTATAAAAAATGTTTATATTGGTTTATTAAAAAGAGATGCTGATGAAAATGGATTAAACTATTATTTAGATAAATTAAGGCGAGGTATTAATTCAAAAACAGAAATATTGTGTGATATTAGATATTCTGATGAAGGAAGAAAAAATAATGTAAAAGTATTAGGACTTAAAAAAAGACAATTTTATAATTTTTTAACAAAAATCCCTATTTTGAATTATCCAATTAAATTTTTAAAAATATTAATATTTTTACCTAAACTAGAAAGAAAAATATACAATATTGAAGCAGATATTAATAGAAGAATAATAGAGACTAATAATAAAATAGTAGAGACTAATAATAAAATAGTAGAGACTAATAATAAAATAGTAGAGACTAACAATAATATTTTTAATAATATAGAAAATATTGAAAATATATTTTTAAATCATTTCAATAATATTTTTGATATACTCAAAGAAATTACTATTAAATATAATTATTCAGTTGATGTAATCAATAATAAATCATCAGATGATGATATAAAAATATTATTTCAATTTATTAATAATTTAGTAGATAAATCAGAAGTTGAAAGAAAAGAAGAAGGTTTATTATCAAAGATAGATCAAAAAGTAGATAAATCAGAATTTGAAAGAAAAGAAGAAGGTTTATTATCAAAGATAGATCAAAAAGTAGATAAATCAGAAGTTGAAAGAAAAGAAGAAGGTTTATTATCTAAGATAGATCAAAAAGTAGATAAATCAGAAGTTGAAAGAAAAGAAGAAGATTTATTATCAAAGATAAATCAAAAAGTAGATAAATCAGAAGTTGAAAGAAAAGAAGAAGGTTTATTATCAAAGATAGATCAAAAAGTAGATAAATCAGAATTTGAAAGAAAAGAAGAAGGTTTATTATCAAAGATAGATCAAAAAGTAGATAAATCAGAATTTGAAAGAAAAGAAGAAGGTTTATTATCAAAGATAGATCAAAAAGTAGATAAATCAGAAGTTGAAAGAAAAGAAGAAGGTTTATTATCAAAGATAGATCAAAAAGTAGATAAATCAGAAGTTGAAAGAAAAGAAGAAGGTTTATTATCTAAGATAGATCAAAAAGTAGATAAATCAGAAGTTGAAAGAAAAGAAGAAGATTTATTATCAAAGATAAATCAAAAAATAGATAAAAATCATTTAGATGTATTTGTTCATGAAAATACATTAAAAGAAATACAAAGTGATTTAGATTTAAAACTTCAAAAAAAAGTAGATATAAATTCAATAGATTTAAAAAAACACTTTGAAGTTGAATCAGAAAAATATTTAGAAGAGGCAATTTCAAAGCTCAATGTTCCTATTCAAGAATTTAGTTCTATGAATCAAGATGAATTATATTATTCATTATTTGAGAATGTTTTTTATAATTCCAAGGTTGTAAAAGAAAAACAAAAAGTATATATTGAATATATTCCAAAATTAAATACTAAAGAAATACCACATTTAGATATTGGTTGTGGAAGAGGTGAATTTTTATATAACTTGAGGGAAAATAATTTCTATGCAAAAGGTATTGATATTAACTCTCTTGAAATAGAAAAATTAAAAAAAGAAAAATTTGATGTTAAGACAATTGATTTAATTAAATACTTATCAAATACTGAAAAAGTATTTTCGAGTATAAGCGCACTACAAGTTATTGAACATTTAGATTATGATATTTTAAAAAGCTTTATAGAATTAAGCTATAGTAAAATTGCTAAAGGTGGTGTAATTATTTTAGAAACTATAAATCCTCATAATAAGTTAGCTTTTAATAGTTTTTATATGGATGAAACACATAAAAGACCCTTACCCCCTGAAATGATAGCGTTTATGCTTCAATGGTTAGGTTTTAAAGATATAAAATATATTTATACATCACCTTTACCTGTAGAGTTTAGAACTAGTGATATTAAACATAATTACCATGATTATGCTGTTATAGGATATAAAAAATGAATATTTTAATGGATTTATTGGCTATCCAGTCTGAAGGATCAAGGGGTAGAGGAATAGGTAGATATTCTGAAGAATTATCTAAGAATATTTTAAAATTACATTCCGCTGACGTAACTTTATTGTTAAATTCGCTTTTCCCTGAGCATAAAGAGGATATTCTTAATACATTTAGTTCTTTAATTGATGAAAAAAATATTCAAGAATACAGACTTTTAGATTCAAGTGATAAAGATTTTAAAAATAAATCACTTTTTAACAATATCAATAGTTTTTTAATAGAAAAGCAATTTTCTAAATATAATAATGCAGATATTATACATTTTCATAGTATATTTGAGGGGTTAGAGGGGAAAGCAGATACTTTAAAAACATTTCTTAATATTACAAATTTAAAAACAGTAATAACTTTATATGACTTAATTCCTTTAATTTTTAAAGATACGTACTTAGTTAATGAAGATGTACGTAAATGGTATTTTAATAAATTAAGATTAATTTATGAAGCAGATTTGTTGTTTGCCATATCTGATGCAACAAGAGAGGATGCAATTAATATTTTAGGAATACCTGAAGAAAAAGTTATAAATATTAGTGGAGCTATAGATTCTTCAAATTTCTTTAAGTTAAAAACTAAAAATGATAATGAAAAAACTTTAATAAAGTATGGTATAAATCAACCTTATTTGATGTATACAGGTGGAATCGACTTTAGAAAAAATTTAGAAGTAAGTATAGAAGCATTCTCTAAAATCAAACAAAAAAACTTTGAAAACTTTCAGTATGTAATAGTTTGTAAAATAAATGATGACCAAAGAAAATCTTTTCAAGAACTTATAAAAAAATTAGATATACCTGATAACAAAGTAATATTTACAGGTTTTGTATCAGATGAAGAATTAAATTATTTATATAATAAAGCATATTTGTTTATTTTTCCTTCAATCTATGAAGGTTTTGGTTTACCAGTTTTAGAAGCTATGAGTTGTGGTACACCTGTAATAGGAAGTAATGCCTCAAGTATTCCAGAAATTATAGGTAGAGACGATTGTATGTTTGACCCTACTTCTATTGAAGACATTTCTAATAAAATTGATTACGTACTTGATGATAAGAACTTAGTTGAAACATTAAAAGATTATTTTTACGATAGATCAAAACTTTTTTCATGGGAAAAATCTGCTCAGATTGCAATAGCTGGATATAAAAAATTAGAAAAAAAAGAAAAAGTTCCAATAAAAAATACAAAAGTTGCTTTTTTTACGCCATTGCCTCCTAAAAGATCTGGAATATCAGATTATTGTTTAGAGTTAATTCCTTTTCTATCAAAATATATGAATATTGATATTTATGTAGATGATTATGATGTAAAAGATGATTATATAAAATATAATTTTAATATTTTTAGTTATAAAGAATTTGAATCTAAAAAAAATGAATATGAAAATATAATATATCAGTTTGGTAATTCTGAATTTCATCAGTATATGTACAATATTGCACTTAATAATCCAGGTATTATAGTTTTACATGATTTCTTTTTAAGTGGACTTGTTAATTATATTGCAGATAAGACGCAAAATCCATCTTTCTTCTTTAATGAATTAGTATATTCACATGGAAAGATTGGTGAAGAATATTCAAATAAAATTCTTTCAAATGAAATTGAGGTTGTGAATGCAATTATTGATTTACCTATGAATAAAAGTATCGTTAATAGTGCAAAAGCAATTATAGTACATTCAAATTATTCAAAAGATTTATTTAAAAAATATTACAAAGATGAAGTGTATAATATTTTTAAAATAGAACAATTGATAAAAGCTCCTTCAAAAAAAATTGTTGATTCAAAGAGTTTATATAGAAAAAAATTAAAATTTGATGATGACGATGTAGTTTTATCAGCATTTGGACATATAACTGATACTAAGCAATATGATTTTATCTTAGAAAGTATAATAAAAGAAAATATTTTGAAAAATAAAAATATTAAGTTATGTTTTGTTGGAGATTTTATTTGTGAAGAGTATAAAAAGAAAATATTTTCTTTAATAGAATCTAACAATATAGATGAACAAGTATTTATCACAGGTTTTGTTAATGATAGCTTATATCGTGAGTATTTATTAGCATCAGATATTGGAATAAATTTAAGAATAAATTCCAGAGGTGAAACTTCAAGAGCATTGTTAATGAATATGGCCTATGGATTACCAACAATAATTAATGATTATGCTTCATTTAGCGAAATAACTGATACTGCAACTCATAAAGTTAAAATGAATGATGGTCAAAGCTTTACTGATGCAATTTCTTTATTAGTTAAAGATAAAGAGTATAGAAATAGATTATCAATAAATGCTTTTAAACATATTCAGAAATATCACAATCCAGATGCTATTGCATTTGAAATATACAACATTTTATTAGATCAGATTGCTTCTATCCAAGATAAAAAAGAGGTAATACCTAATTTGGCAAAGATAATAGTAGACAATAATTTGGATTTAAATGAATCAGAATATGTTAACTTGGCTGAAGTGATAAAAAAATGCAAATAAATATAAAATTAATTACATTTTTCTATTTTTTATTAGTATCCACTCTTGTCGTTTATTATGTTGAAGTATATTTATGTGGTAATTATTTTTGGACATTCTGGCCAGCAGATTTCTGGAAAATTCCTAATCTTTATAAATATTTAAATTTTACTCCAATTTTAGGTGGAGAACAAAAAGGATGGGATGGGCAATTTTATTATTATATCTCTAATGACTTATTAGGATTAAATGATACCTATAATCATATTGATAGCCCATCATATAGATGGCAAAGAATAGGCTTACCTATAGCTGCAAAAATTGTTTCAATTTTAATGTTTAGTGATATTGTTTTGTCTATACATTTTATATTAGCTAATATTTTAATTGTCACATTTGGTTTGTATTTTTTAATGAAATATTATAAAGAAATAGGTATCAACCCTCTATTCGCATTATTTTGGGGGCTTTCATTAGGTGTATTAATTACTTTAACTAATGGTTTACCTGATGCTGCTGCTGATGCACTTTTTTTAATAGCTTTTATCTCTTATCTTAGAAATAAAAGTTATATGTATATACTTTTTATGAGTTTTGCAATCTTAACTAGAGAAGGTTATGTTGTAGCAGCTTTTTTCATATTTTGTCTTGAAGTATTCTATTTATTAAAAAATAAAAATCTTAAAAAAGATTTTTCTTATATCTTAAAATATGTTATTTTATATTCAATCCCTGGAGTTATTTTTTTATTATGGCAAATTTATTTAACTATACATTTTAATATCTTACCTTCAGCACAAGCAAATAAAATAACAGATTATCCTTTTGTACAGATATTTAATACCTTGATTAGATTATATAACTCAAATGATTATATAGCACTATTTGGATTATTTATTTTTGTTTCAATTATACTTTTAACTTTAGTGTTAAGTTTCATAAAAATAAAAGAAAATAAGAAATATATCCCAATATTTTTTTTAACAGTACTTATATTATCTTTAGGTGAAATAGTAATGTATTATTATAGAGACTTTTTAAAAGCAATTACAGTTTTTATTGCTATTTTACCTCTTTTGGTTTCAACATTTAATATAAAAGTAAAGTTTCTTGTTTATATTGTATTGTTGTTATCATTAATTTTTAGTATTAAACAGTATCCAGAAGTTAGAAGCTATGGATTTGAACCAACTGGATTTAAAGTAGAAAAATCAAATTCATTTAAAGCAAAGAAATTAGATAGTTTTGAAAGTCAAATAGAAATATTTAGTTCAACTTCGAATCAATTTTATAAAAGTTTATTTAATATTGATAGAGAAATTTTTTATTTAAAAGTAAAAAATAATTCAAATGATATCTGGTTTTCAAAATCGAATAAAGATGGCAATTATGCAACAATGTTAACATATCATTTTTTTGATCCTAAGGATTTATCAAAACCTATAGGAGGAGATTACAGAAGTAAACTTTCTAAAGATATATATCCTGGTGAAGAATCTATGGAAAAAATGATTGTGTATTATCCAAAAAAAAGTGGAGAGTATATATTAAGAGTAACTTTACTACAACATCCAGTTGCTTTTTTTTACAATGTAGGGGGGGCATATAAAGATTATGAAATTGAAGTTAAATAAAATGTATTATATAAAATTATTAAATATATCTTTTATATTTTTATCTTTTTTTATTGGAATTTCGTTGTCAATTCAAACAATTATATTAAATTCTGATACTTTGTTTGTAACAGATTTTATAAGTAGTAGCCTCGAAGTAAAAAGTTTATTTGAATACTGGAAATTTACACCAGCTCCTGCATATTTTCCTGATGTAATATTATATTTTTTTACAGAACCTTTATTTCATAATGCAATAGCAAATTTGTTTATTGTATCTTTAGTCCAATTGCTATTATTAGTTTTTTTTACGCATAAAATAATTTTGTTACTTTTAGGTACTGATAAAAATGGAAATACAATAAAGTACACATTATTTTTCTATGCAGTATTATCTATTATATTTACTAATAATGCAACTTGGTTTTTACATCAAAATAATAATGTCCATGCAAGTGCTTATATCTTTTCTTTAATTAATTTATATATTATTATGAAATTTGTTTCATTAAAAGAAATAAATAATATTTCTTATTTATTTGTATTTTATTTGATAAATGTTTTAGCTTTAATATCTACTAAACTTTTTATGTTAGTTTTCTTTCTTCCTGTATTATTAACTCTTATTTTTTTTATATTTAAAAAGTTTAATAAAAAATTATTTATAGTATTAATAATATTAATACTATCTTTTATTACATACTATTTGGTTAAAGATTTGATTATATTACATAATCCTTTGAATGAGAGAACAAAATTATCTTTAGATAGAATTTTAATTACATCAAACTATATATTTAAGATTTTTGTTTCTATTTATGAGAAATTTAATATGTATTATGCAACTTTGATAATAGGATACTTAATCTCTTTTATATATTTAATTATTAATAGACAAATTTTATTTAAATATTTAAATAAAAAGAAATATATTTTTAGTGTAAATAAGATATCATTTATTTTAATATTTTTTATTTTCCTAATATGTATAAATATTTTGGGTGTTATCATTTCAGGTGGATTATCAGATTTATATGGTTTTAGATATTTTATATTACTTCCTATTCTTTTATATATTATTTCGATTACAATATATTTAAAATATACATCAAAAAATAGAAATTCTATTTTTTTTATTTTTGCATTTTTATTAATATTTGTTTATTCAATAATAGAATGGAAACAATTTATTACTAATGGTTCTTTTAATGAAAGAATAAAAAGTTCATATGAATTCAAAGCTGCTTCATGTATCAATAAATATAAAGAAAAGATTAATTTAAGAACAGGTTTATCTGATTATTGGTCATCACGAGGTGTAAAGTACTTTTTAGAATCTGATATAAATATGATAGAATCTACTTCAAATTTAGATTTTCAATTTTGGATGAATTCAATTGAACCTATTATTGATAAAAAGAAGTTTAATACATTAATAAATTTTATTTTTTTAAATAATCATTTAGATAAAAAAAATATATTAAAATTAGTGCCAAAAGGATTTAAATATTATCAATGTGAAAATTTGAAGGATAGTGGTATTTTATTTTATGACAATAATATATTTGATGATTGGATATATACGAATATTTATTATCCATACCTCTTGAATAATAATTTTATAAATTCTTTTGAATTAAAAGGAAAAATTTTTTTTAGAGAAGTAGGTAGAAATGTTAATGATAATAGAGTTGCTAACCATTTAGATGGATCAGGTTATGCAATGTTTGGTCCATATCAAACTTTAAACCCTGGTAAATATTTATTTAGATTAAATTATATTTTCAACGATAAAAATAATAATAAACCTTCCTTTGATATAATTTTACATAAAGGAAATACTGAAAATATTTTATTTAAAGGTAGTTTATCAAAAAATACACAAGTTGAAGAAGAGATTATAACTATAGATGAGTCTAATCCTTTTGAATTTAGAATATTTTATAATGGTAGTGGTGAGTTAACAATTAAAAGTTTATCTATTACAAAAATTAAAAACTAAATAAGAAAGATAACATATGAATATAGAAAAAAATTTAATATTAAATAGATATTTATTTATTGTTATTATTTGTAAACTAATACTTTTAATAACTTTTTCATCTGAATTAAGTGATCAGTTATTTATCCCTTTTATTAATACTTTTATTGAGAAAGGTGGTAATCCTTGGCAATATTATTTTGATAATGGATTACATTTAGATTCTTTTCCTTATCATGCTTTACTTTTATATATATTATCTTCCTTTACGTTTTTATCAAATATTACAGGTTTGGATTTATTTTTTAAATTACCTCTTTTAATTGCTGATGTGAGTATTTTATTAATTTTATATAAAATTTTTCCTAACAAAAAACAAAATATTTTCATCTATTATTTTTTAAATCCAATAATTATTTATTCTATATATATACATGGGCAATTAGATATTATTCCTACGGCATTATTTATGTTAGCCGTTTATTATCTTATTAAAAATAAATATCTTTTTTCTTCTGTGTTTTTGGCTTGTGCATTAGCAACAAAATTTCATCTAATAGTTGCATTGCCATTTATAATATTTTATCTATACAAAACAAATAATATAAAAAAGATTTTTAGTTATTTACTTCTTGCGATTGGTATATTTTTTTTATTAGATTTGCCTTTTTTATTTTCAAAAGGTTTTATAGAACTTGTTTTATTTAATCAAAAACAATCTTTATTATTTGATTCATTTTATAATATTGGAGAACTTAAATTATTGTTACCAATTTCTGCAATATTAACTGTTTATTTCCATTTTTTTAATCAAAATAAAGTAAATGATGATTTATTATTTTTTTATTTTGGTATTTTGTTTGTAAGTGTATTGTTTTTTGTTTATCCATCTCCAGCATGGTATGTATGGATTGTTCCTTTTATGTCAATTTATTTCATACAAAATCAAAATCAAAATAAAACTAAGATATTACATTTTGTATTTTCATTTTCATATTTAGTGTTTTTCATATTTTTTTATAGAAGTGAATATAAAGATATTTTATTTCTTGGACAAGAAATTGATTTAAAAATAGAAAATGAAAAGTTAAGAAATATTTCTTTTACTTTTTTAGAAGTAATGCTTTTAGCAATTATGTATGCCTTTTATAAATATGGAATAAAAAGTAATTCTATTTATAAAAAACAAACAAACTTAACAATTGGTATAGGTGGAGATAGTGGTGTAGGAAAGACTACATTATTAAATAACCTTGAATCTTTAGTGGGAGAAGATAAATTTTTGCAAATTGAGGGCGATGGTGAACACAAATGGGAAAGAGGTGATACCAACTGGCAAAAATATACTCATCTTGATCCAAAAGCTAATTTTATTCATAAACAAGCTGATGCAATTTTTAATTTAAAACATAATAATAGTATTTATAGAAGTGAATATGACCATAATACTGGAAAATTTACAAAACCACTTAAAGTAAATCCAAAAGAATTTATTGTTATTGCTGGACTACATCCTTTTTATTTGCCTAAACTGAGAAAAAATATAGATTTAAAAATATATATAGATACTGATGAAAAGTTAAGACGACACTGGAAAATTATAAGAGATACTAAAAAAAGAGGTTATTCTATTGAAAAAATATTAGAACAAATAGAAGGTAGAATGAGTGATGCTACTAAATATATTTATCCTCAAAAAGAGTTTTCAGATATCCAAATACGATATTTTTCTGTGAACGATTTTGATTTAGGTAATGAGCTTGAATCTATTCACTTAGGATTAAAAGTTACTTTTGATGCAAATGTTCATATAGAAGATATCTTAAAAAGTTTAGATGATTATAACTATAAATGGGATTATAATGATGATTTAAAATCTCAATATATTGAATTTAAAACAGTGCCTCAAATTGATGTAGAGGATATTGCTATTAATACAATAGCAAATATTAATGAAATAATCTCTTCTGAGGCTCAGTTTAAATCAGGATATGATGGTTTTATTCAATTAGTGTGTTTAAAAATGATAAGTGAAAAATTAAAAGAGGAAGATAAATGAAATATAAAGGTATACTTTTAGATATAGATAATACCCTTTATAACTATAAGAAAACTCATACTCTTGCAAAGAGTGCAGTCATAAATTATTGTGTAGAGAAGTTTTCTATTAAAGAAGAGTTTATTGAAGATGCCTATAATAAAGCTAGATCAACTGTTCATCTTGAGTTAGCAGAGACAGCATCTTCTCATAATAGACTGTTGTATTTTCAAAAAATGCTAGAGATATTGGAGATAAATGCATTATTGTATGCATTAGATATCTATAATACGTATTGGGATACTTTTTTAGAAAATCTAATGCCTTTTGAAAATATATATTTATTACTTGAAAAATATAAAGGTAGAATATGTTTAGTAACAGACCTTACTGCACATATACAATATAGAAAAATAAAAAAACTAAAACTAGATAAATATTGTAATTGTATTGTTACTAGTGAGGAAGCAGGACGAGAAAAACCTCACCCATATATGTTTATGTTAGGATTAAAAAAACTAAATTTAACGCCAAAAGATGTATGCATGATTGGAGATAGTTATAAAAAAGATATTTTAGGAGCTTCTAATTTAGGGATAAACACAATTTGGTTAAATCATGAAAATAAAGAAGAAAATATAAAAATAAATTCTATTAAAGAAGTAAAATCTTTTGAAGAAATATTGGAGTTGGTATGAATGAAGTAGAAGCATTAGTAAGAATATCAAAGTTTGCAGGTGAAAGGTTTGATCTTGTTCAAGCTGGTGGGGGGAATAGCTCTGTTAAATTAGATGATGATAGAATGTTAATAAAAGCATCAGGATTTTCTTTAAGTGAGGTAGAACAAGATAGTGGATATTCTAAAGTATCTACAAGCATGATTGCAAAAATTGTAGAAAATAATGAAGTGTTAGATGCAAATGATAAAAGAACTAGAGAATCTATCACAGCGAATCTTGTAAAAGAAGGAACGATAGATAAAGAAAATAGACCTTCTATTGAAACTCTTCTTCATTCTTTGGTTTATAAATATACCTTACATACACATCCTGTAGTAGTAAATATGGTTTTAAACAAGCCCAATTATAAAGAGATTCTTAGTTCATTATTCGATTCAGATATTGTTTTAGTTGAGTACAAAACCCCAGGTATTGAACTAGCCCTTGAACTTTATGAAGAGATAAATAAGTTTGAAGTATTACCAAAGCTTATTTTTTTACAAAATCATGGTCTAATTGTAACTTCAAATGAGTTAGAAGATATAGAAAATTTAACTAATGAAGTAGTAGATAAAATATCAAAATATCTCCAAATGGATATGACAAAGTATAAAAAAACGAATAAAATATCAAAATTATTAAAACAATTAGATGAAAATGAAAATATCACATATTTATCTAATGATTTAGAACTTAATAGTCTACTAAAAACTGATAAAAGTTTGTTTTTTAAAAAACCATTTTGTCCTGACTCTTTAGTGTATTGTGGAATTAGTGGTATTGAGATAAAAAGCTTTGATGATATTGAGAGTATTAACGAGTATCAGAAAAACTATTATGAATTGCCAAAAGTTATAATTCATGATAATGATATATTTTTATCCGCAAAAAATATTAAAAAAGCAAAAGATATGGAAGATGTTTTAAAATTTCATATTTTGGTTTTAGCCCAAGATATAAAAGATGTGAATTATTTAGAATTAGATGAACTGGCTTACCTTTCAAATTGGGAAGCTGAAAAATACAGACAAAAGTTATAGGAGAGAATATGCATATTGTAGTACCAATGTCAGGAGTAGGAAATAGATTTGTAGAAGCAGGATATAAAGATCCTAAACCTTTAATTGTGATAGATGGAAAACCTATTATCGCACACGTATGTGATTTATTCCCAGGAGAAACAAAATTTACATTTATATGTAATTCAAAACATCTTGCTGAAACAAATATGAGAGATATACTTTTATCTTTAAAGCCAAATGCAAATGTAGTAGAAATACCAAACCATAAGAAAGGTCCAGTTTATGCTGTATCTTTGATAGAAGATTTAATTGATGATGATGAAGAGATAATAGTAAACTATTGTGATTTTGGTACATATTGGGATTATGAAGATTTTTTAAAACATACAAGAGATAGAGATGCCGATGGAGCAATACCTGCTTATAAAAGATTTCATCCTCATATGTTAGGTACAACAAACTATGCATTTATGAGAGATGATAAACAATGGATGTTAGAGATAAAAGAGAAAGAACCTTTTACAGATAATAGAATGGAAGAATATGCTTCAAATGGTACATATTATTTTAAAAAAGGAAGCTATGTTAAAAAATATTTCCAAGAGATAATGGATAAAGACATTAATCTAAAAGGTGAATATTATGTCTCTTTAATCTATAATTTATTGGTAAAAGATGGATTAAAAGTATCTATTTATGATGTTCAACATATGTTACAATGGGGAACACCAGCTGATGTTGAAGAGTATAATACTTGGTCTAAATACTTTAAAGATGCAATCTTAGAAAAAGAAAAGCCAGCTGCGAAAGATAATAGTTTAACCCTAATACCTTTAGCAGGTAGAGGAAGTAGATTTGCAAAAGTAGGATATAAAAACCCTAAGCCACTAATTGATGTAAGTGGAAAACCAATGATTATCCAAGCAGCAAACTCTTTACCTAACTCAAAAGAGCATATATACGTAACGTTGCAAGAACATTTAGACAACTATCCTTTAGAAAAAGCATTAAAAAAAGAATATCCAAAGTCAAAAATTATTCCTATTAATGAAGTGACTGAGGGGCAAGCTATCACTTGTAGTTTAGGACTAAAAGATGTTGATGAATCAAAATCTTTATTGATAGCAGCAACTGATAATGGAATGATTTATAATAAAGAGAAATATCAAAAACTTATTGATAGTGATGATGTAGACGCTATTATCTTTACCTTTAGACACCATATTAGCAGTAAAAATAATCCTCAAATGTATGGTTGGGTAAAAATTGATGATAATGACAATGCCACAGGAGTATCTGTAAAAGTTCCAATATCTGATAACCCATATGAGGATCATGCTGTAGTTGGCACATTTTGGTTTAAAAAAGTTGAATATTATAATAAAGCTCTAAAAAATTTATTAGATAAAGATATAAGAGTAAATGGTGAATACTATGTTGATTCACTAATGGATGAGTTAATTGAAATGGGATTAAAAGTTAAAGTGTTTGAAGTTGATGATTATATTTGTTGGGGAACACCTGATGATTATGAGACTTTTGTATATTGGCAAAGCTTTTTCCATAAAATACCATGGCATCCATACTCTTTAGAAAAAGATATAACAGTAAATAAAAATAAAATAGAAGAGTTAGATAAAAAATATAAAACTTTTGAGCAAGAATATAGATGAGTAAACTAAAAAAAGAAGTTAAAAGATTTTTAGTAGCTGGATTTAGTGCAGTTGGTACAGATTTAGCTACTTATTACTTATTATTAAACTTTTTTGAACATGATATTGCTAAAACAATCTCTTTTCTTTTAGGAACGATAGTTGCTTTTGTTATAAACAAATATTGGACTTTTGAAAAACATGGAAAATCATATAAAGAGATTGTTCAGTTTGCAATTTTATATACAGTAACACTTGGAGCAAATGTTTTAACTAATAAACTTGTTTTAGAACAAACACAAATAGTTTTGTTGGCATTTTTAATAGCAACAGGTGTAAGTACAGTTTTAAATTTTTTAGGTCAAAAATTTTGGGTTTTTAAATAAAGGAAAAAAATGAAATTATCAATAATAGTGCCATGTTATAATGAATCAAAAAATATACCTCTTATATTGGAGAAGTTTTCAAGTGTAATTGATAGGAATGATGTTGAAGTTATTTTGGTAAATAATGGGTCAACAGATAATAGTGAAGAGGTAATAAATAGCCTATTACCTAAATTTAATTTTGCCAGATGTGTAAAAGTTGAAGTAAATCAAGGTTATGGATTTGGTATTACATCTGGTTTAAATGAAGCAAAAGGTGAATTTATTGGATATACCCATGCAGATATGCAAACTGACCCAGCTGATTCCTTAAAAGCTTTAGACATTATAGAAAAACAAGCAACTCCTCAAAATACTTATGTGAAAGGTGATAGGAAAGGAAGACCCTTGTTTGATCAGTTTTTTACTATAGGAATGAGTTTTTTTGAAACTGTATATTTAGGTACAAAACTTTGGGATATAAATGCTCAACCAAATATTTTTCATAGAAGTTTTTTTGAAAATATAAAGAAAAGTTGTCCTAAAGATTTTTCTTTAGATTTATATTTTTTGTATATGGCGAATAAAAAAGGACTTAATCTAATTAGGTTTGATGTGGTATTTCCTCCTAGAATACATGGTGAATCAAGTTGGAATACAGGTTTTTCTTCAAAATGGAAATTTATAAAAAGAACATTAGAATTTAGTTTTAAGTTAAAAAAGGAACTTTAAAATGGAATATATTGCACATAGAATAAATACAATTGAAGAATTAAAGCAAGTTCCAAAAGAGTTTGGAGTTGAGTTAGACTTAAGAGATTTTGGGGATAAATTAGTTTTACAACATGATCCTTTTAAGTCAGGTGAAGATTTTGAAGAATATTTAAAACATTATAACCATGGGACAATGATTCTTAATATTAAAAGTGAAAGAATTGAACATAAAGTATTAGAGTTGATTCAAAAATATGGAATAGAAAAATACTTTTTTTTAGACAGTTCTTTTCCTATGATTTACTTACTTTCTAAAAATGGTGAAAAAAATATTGCATTACGTTTTTCAGAATTTGAAGGAATAGATACTATACTAACAATGAAAGGTAAAGTAGAATGGATATGGGTAGATTGTTTTTCAAAATTGCCTATTACAAAGGAAAATTATAAGTTATTAAAAGATAATGGTTTTAAATTATGTTTAGTTTCTCCTGAGCTACAAAGCCAACCTGAAAAGTTAGAAGAATATAAAAATTATTTAGAATATAATCAAATTTTATTTGACTCTATATGTACAAAAATTTACTGTATTGATAGTTGGAAGAAGAGTTTTAAATAATAGAGTATAAATATTATGCATTTTATGATTTAACCTAAGTATTAATAATTTAAAATTATGTATTAGACTTAGTTAAACTTTTTTTACTTTATAATACTTTTAAGGAATAATTTAATAATATACTTTAAAAATTAATGATATTTATTATCTTAAGGATGATTTTGAATAAATGTTTAGCATTAAAGATTGAGAAAGTATTATCTTCATCCAATCATGAATGGCAATATTGCTTTTTAGAAAGAGGTGGGGATAGAGGTGAAGTTTATTTATCACCTAAAGAAATTCTTGCTTTATCAAAAGAGTTCGCTTATAGTCTTATTCAATACATACCTGCAAATAGTAAATTGATTTTATTGCTAGAACATGGTCCAAATTTTTTGATCACGTTAATAGCTTGTATTTTTGCAGGTATAACTGTAATTCCCACTACAATTTCTCGCTTTGGGCTAAATTCATTAAGATTAGGTAAAATTATTAAAATATGTGATGGCTCATTTATTTTAACCCATGATAATAAAATTGAGTCAATTAAATCATTATTTAAAAGTGATGATTTATTTAATATAAATAATGTATTAACAATAGAATCTTTGTCAAATACTACTAAAGTGAATAAATCTTTAAAATTACCAGGTTTTGAAATATCCCAAAATCAACCAGTTATAATTCAATTTACTTCAGGTACTACTAGTGAGCCTAAAGGGGTTTTGATTTCATCTGAGAATATTTTAGCAAATTATTATAAAGTTGCATCAAAATGGAACTTTAGAAAAGAAAAAACCTTATTAACTTGGTTGCCTCATTTTCATGATATGGGTTTGTTCGGGGGACTTTTTTATCCATTATTAAGTGGACAGAAAATAGTTCAGATGGACCCTTTGCATTTTATACAAAAACCACAACGTTGGCTTTATGCAATAAGTAAATTTAAAGTAAACTTTACTGGAGGCCCAGCTTTTTCTTTTGAACTTTGTAATGAACTTGATATAGAAAAGTTTAATAATAAATTAGATTTGTCAAGTTTAGAAGTTGCTTTTTGTGGTGCAGATTATGTTCCATCAAAAACATTGAATTCTTTTAGAAAAATATTTTCACAATTTCATTTAAATCCATTATCTGTAACTCCTGTATATGGACTTGCAGAAGCAACATTATTTGTTTCAGGGGAACCAAATTTTAGATTTTCAAAACCTCAAATCTATAAAGGAAATTATACAGAGGGATGTTATCTCGGAGAAGAAAAAAATTTAGAAATAAAAATAGTCGATTTATATAATGATAATGTTTTATCAAATGGAGAAATAGGTGAAATAATTATTAGTGGTAATTCTATTACTCAAGGATATTATGAAAAAGAATCTTTTTATCCTTCAAAAAGATTTAGAACAGGTGATTTAGGTTTTATTTCAAATAATCATCTTTTTATTACAGGGCGAAAAAAAGATATTATTGTAAAAAATGGAAAAAATATTTCACCCTCTGAACTAGAACAAATAGCAGCAAGAAATAGTGATCTATTAAATGCACATTCAGCTGCAGCAATTCAAATTGAAGGTTCTATTGATGGTGATATTATTCTATTTATTGAAGTAAGAGAAAAAGAAAAATATAAATTAAACAATAAAGAAGAATTGATTAAAAATATCAATCAAGATATTCAAAAAAATTTTGGAGTAACATTATCTAAAATATTTTTTCTAAAAAGAGGTGAACTTATGAAAACTTCAAGTGGAAAAATTCAGAGGAAAATTGTTGCAAATAATTATCAAAAAGGCTATAAATTTAAGGAGTATGAGTGCAGGTAATTAAAGACTTTAAGACAGCAAAACGAATTCTTTCTTCAAAAGAAGAATTTGGACCTCCAAATATGTATAATTACATTGAATTAATTGAAAAGGAATCTGGAATTGATTTTACAGAGTTAAAAAGACATTTAAAAATGTTTCTTCCTTTCATGCATGGAAAAGAACATCTTGATATTAGAAAGCCAGTTAATAAGATTTTTACACATTTAGCAATTGAAAGATTTAATTCAAATATTATTGAAGCAATAGAATATAGATTAAATGAAATAGAAAAGATTAAAAATGATAGTATTGATTTAATAGTAGATATTTGTGATAATTTTTATATTGATATGACTGAGATTTTGTTTGGAGTAAAAATATCTGATAGAAAAGAATTTATTAAACAAATTGAAATAGCTACAAAGTCTGTTGAAAGAATGGCATCAGTTTCACAGTTTATAAAATTACAAAATGTTTTAATTGATCTTAATAATTTGATTATTAAACAATATGATAATTTCCCTGCAAATAGTTTATTTAAAGTTATTTCTGAGCATACAAAAAATATTATGACAAAAGAAGAAATTGTATCACTACTTATTGTATTATTAATTGCTCCTAGAGCAACAACTGAAACAATTTCACATATTATGGTAGCTTACAGTGAAATGGAAGATGAAAAAATAAGAAAATATTCATCTTTTGAATGGGTTAATAATCATGTTGATGATTTAATTCGTCTCTATGCATCAACTAATTTGTTATCAAAAGAAACAAAAAAAGATGTTAAAATTAATGGAAAAATAATTCCAAAAGGGACTCAAGTTTTAATTGATATTCCTTCAATAAATCGGGATAATAAACAGTATGGTGAACAAGTAGAGTTGGAAAAAATAGATGATTATAGTCCATCAATTTCTCATCTTACATTTGGTTCAGGAAGTCATAAATGTTTAGGTGCTGAACTTTCAAAAAACATAATAAAAGAGTTTATCCCTAGGTTTTTTGAGAAATTTCCTATAATTAAATGTGATTTAAGTAAACAAATATTTTATAAAGCAGAAATAGCAACTAGAATAAAAAATCTACCTGCTAAATTTATAGAATCTAATTAGGAATATTTTTTGAAAAAATTAATTTATTTAATAAATCCTAAATCTGATTTTCCTACTTATTATGGAGCAGAAGTTTTAGAATCAATGGGTTATAAACCAGGTGTACAAATAGCTAATTTAGCTCTACCTACTATTGCATCATTTATTCCTAAAGATTTTGAAGTAAAACTGTGTGATGAACAGGTTTCAGAGGTTGATTTTGATATTGAAGCAGATTATATTGGAATAACTGGTTATATTTCCCAAAAAAATAGAATGATTGAAATTTCAAAAGAGTTTAGAAATAGAGGTAAAATCATTATTATGGGAGGGCCTTTTGTTTCTTTATCTCCTAATGTTATGCGAGAATATTGTGATATTCTTGTTGAAGGTGAGATAGAGAATATTGCAGATGAGTTATTTAGTGATCTAACAAATAATTCTTTTAAAAATAGATATATAGGAACAAAACCTGATTTAACCAATTTACCTTTACCAAGATGGGATTTGTATCCAAACCATAGAGCAGCTGTTGGTGCTATTCAGACTTCAAAGGGATGTCCATATTCTTGTGAATTTTGTGATGTAATTGTTTATTTAGGTCAAAAACAGCGTTATAAACCAATAAAAAATGTTATAAAAGAGCTTGAACAGTTGTATTCTTTAGGATATAGAATAGTATTTCTATCTGATGATAATTTTACAATTAATAGAATGCAAGCTAAGAAACTTTTAAATGAATTAAAAAACTGGAATATTTTACATAAATCAGATCCTGTTTTTTTTAGAACACAAGTTTCCACAGACATAGTAAAAGATGATGAATTATTAAAGCTATGTGCAGAAGCAGGATTAAACCAAGTTTTTATAGGAATTGAATCTCCAAATTCAAATAGTATGAAAGAAGTAAAAAAATTTCAAAATGTTAAGTGTGAAATGGAAGAAGTTATAAAAAAACTTTTAAAATTTGGTATTCTGCCTCAATGTGGGATGATGGTAGGTTTTGATGCAGATGATAAAGATATATTCAATAAACAATTTGAATTAGCTATGAATTCATTTAATCCTTATTTTACTTTGACTCTAGTGGTTGCACCTGATTCTACGCCACTAATTAAAAGATTAAAAAAGGAAAAAAGAATTTTAGATGAAAGTGAGTATTCAAATAGAATGTTATGGGAATCCAATATCATTCATAAAACAATTTCTAAAAAAGATATGAAAAAAGGTATGCAGTGGTTAAGTTCTAATTTATATGCTCCTGAAAATTTTGCAAATAGGTTTTTAAATATGTTAGATATTTTAGATTGTAGTTTTATTCCAAAAGGTTTGAAAAAAAATTCATTATCAAATAAAGATCATATTGATCGAGATATTCTTAATATTTCAATGAAAGTAAAAAATATGGGTAAATCTGAAAAGAAGATGTTTAACTTAATATTAGAAAAGATTGTTGAAAAGAATTTAGGTCAAGATTTATTTGTGACAGTAATGTTTTTTTATGCACAACTTAGATACATGTATTCAGAAAGGAATTTGTGGGAACCTAAATTTATAGGACTAGAATCTCCTTGGAGTGAATGTAAAGGATTAGATAAATAATATGTATATAATAGATGATTATGATTTAGCAACAAAGATATTAGGAAGTAATTCTGTTGAGGTAATGCCATTAAGAGATTATATATCAAAGCTTCAAAATAATGTAAATATTGATTTAACTCTTTTAACAAAATTTTTATCTCATTCTCCTTTTTTTTTAGAAGGAAATGAACATAAAATTCATAAAAGAATATTTAAAGAGACATTTGGGAAAAAAAATCTTTCATATTTTTTACCTTTTTTTGAAGATAAAATTGAGTCAGTTACTAAATCTTTAGATTTTTCAATAGATATAGATTTAATAGATTATTGTTTTGAAATTGCAAAAAAAATAATTAGACCAATAATAATGGGTGAAAATTTAGTTTTAATGGATGATTTTGAGAAAAGATTATATTATGCACAAAAAGTTGCTGAACCATTATTATCCATTAGAGAATTAGTGAAATTAGAAGGTGAAGTCCAATATTTATTAGATACTCTAAAAAAATCTTTTGAAATAAATAATACAGATTCTAAGAACACTATGCTTTCATATATAAATTCAGAAAATGAAATTAATTTATCATATGATAATAAGTTAATATTATTATTAGTTGCTTATGGTTCAATGTCTCCATTTATTCAAACATTGGGTAATGTATTTTTTGAAATTTTAAGTAATAAAGAAAAGTATTTTGTGAGAGAAAAATTTAGTGAAGAAATATTTTTTGAAAATTTAGAAAATATAATATATAACTCTGCATCTTTACTTAATATATATAGAATTGTAAAAAAAGATTTCATTATTGATGAAAAGTTTTTTAAAGAAGGAACTTATATTTTAATTAAAATTACTAACGAAAATAATATATCAGAACAAAATAATTGTAATTTAGCTAAGCCTAGTTTAGAATTTGGACATGGTGCTCACTCATGCCCTGGAGCAATGATTTCTAAAAGTATAATTGCTATGGTAATCCCAATATTTTTTGCAATTCATAAAAATATATCAATCAAAGATTGGACTTTTGAACAATCAATTAAAACAGCAAAATCATTAAAAAATTTAAAGGTAGAAAAAAATGAAAAATATAAATAATAAGCATCAAGAAGTAGTAGAATTTTTATTAGAAAAAGTATCGAAAAGAACTAAGGTCTCACTTGATAAATTAACTGCAGATACAAATTTAGCAGATGTTGGTATAGATTCTCTTAATGCAGTACTTCTTTGTGGGTACTTAGAAGAAGAATATGATTTAGAAATAGAACCAGTAATAATGTTTGAATATAAAACTGCAAATGAAGTTGCAGATGCAATATGTAAAATGATGGAAGAGTAGATGGGGAAATATTTTATTGGTTTATCAACTTCTGGTCATGATCCAGCATTTGCAATTGTAAATGAAAAAGGAAAAGTTGTTTTTGCAGAAGCTAGTGAGCGTTTTTTACAATGTAAAAGAGCATGGGGAATAGCTCCTGATCACATAGATCATGTAGCTCCTCATATTAAAAAAATAATTAAAGATGATCCTTATAGTAATTTTTTTATTTCTACAAGTTGGAAAAAAGAGAAACAAAGTATATCTGCTGATAATAGTACTAAACAATTAAAACCTTCTTCTTTGTTAGTAGATTCAAATATTGGTGAATGGATGCTTGGTATTCAATCTCAAATACATAAAAATAGTGGACATAATATTAAAACTATTTTTGAATCTAATATAAATGATAAAATAATGAATTTTGATCATCATTTATGTCATGCTACAAATGCTGTATATTCATCACCATATGATAATGCACTTGTCTTAGTTTCTGATGGAGAAGGAGAAGTTGGCGCACTTAGTTTATTTCATCTAAAAAATCGTAAATTAAAGCGATTATGGCGATCTTGGGGACCTGGGAGTTTAGGAACTTATTATTGTTGGTTAACTTCTCTTTGTGGTTTTGATTGGATAGCTGGTGAAGAGTGGAAAGTAATGGGGTTAGCAGCATTTGGTGAACCTGATTTATCTTTACTTGAAGTACTTGAAACCATAATAATCTTTGAGGATGGAAGACCAATTTTTGCAGATAAAGCAACAATTCTAAATGTAGAAAAGAAATTATCTAAATATGTGCGAAAAGCTAATGAACCTGTTGAAAAAGCTTCAGTTTTAGCAGCTACTGGACAGTTAGCATATGAAAAATTTATGAATAAAATTTTAAATAATTTAAAAAAATATGGAGAAGATAATTTAATACTTTCAGGGGGAACAGCTTTAAATTCTTCTTATAATGGAAAGATTGTTAAAAATACTTTTTTTAATAATGTACATATTCCATCTGCTCCTGCAGATGATGGAAATGCAATAGGTTCAGCACTTCTTGGATGGATGGAGATAACAGAAAATAAAGAAATTCCTTTTTTTAGTGAAACTTGTTATCTGGGTACTCTACCAGATTTAAATGTAATTAATAATACAGTTTTAAAGTCAAAATGGAATACACATTCCTTATCTAATAACTCTTATAAAATAATAGCAGAAGAGTTAGCTAAGGGGAAAATAATTGGCATTTTCAGAGGGGCAGCAGAATTTGGACCTAGAGCATTAGGACATAGATCTATTTTAGCTGACCCTAGATCTAAAAAAATGAAAGATTTAATAAATAAAGAAGTTAAAGGAAGAGAATCATATCGTCCTTTTGCACCTATTGTTTTAGAAGAATATCAAAATGAATGGTTTGAAGACTCTATAGATTCACCATTTATGTCTTTTACTTTTCAGTATAAAACTGATAAAGTAAATTTAGTTCCAGCAGTTGTCCATGAAGATAACACAGGGAGAGTACAAACGATAAATAAAAATAGAGATCCTTGGTTATATTCTTTAATTAAAGAATTTAATCGTATAACTGGTGTACCAATAATATTAAATACAAGTTTTAATATCATGGGAAAACCTATTGTTCATTCAGTTCAAGATGCTGTTGCAGTATTTGGAACAACAGGCTTAGATGGCTTACTAATGGAAGATATTTATTTTGAAAAATAAAATTATAAGAATAATATTTTAATATGTTTTATTCAGTAGAGTTTTTAATATTTTATTTACCTTTAATTTTTTTAGGTTTTTTAATTATAAAAAAGATTTTCCCTTCTTTAATACCTTATTATTTTCTTGGATTACTTTATGTTTCATTATATTTAATAGATTTAGTTTCGTTTGTTTTAGTATTTATTACTTCTACGATAAACTATTTAATAGTAAGAAAAATTCATAAAACTAAGAATAGTAAAATATTAATTTTTATTGGCATTGTTTTTTCTTTATTACCTTTAATAATATTTAAGTTTGGTCATGGCTTTTTTGATAGAGAATCATTAGAAACAAGTGTTTTATTTACATATGGAATACCAATAGGATTATCTTTTTATTCATTACAACAAATCACTGCAATCATTGATAGTAGAAATGCTTCTCTATCAATATTATCTTATTCTAGGCATCTACTATATTTAGGTTTTTTCCCAAACTTTATTGCCGGACCTATTTTTACTTATCGCAATGCTGTAGAACAAATATCAAGTTTAGGATTTAAAAAAATTCCAAATTATTGGATTGCTACAGGAATATTATTGTTTTTAACTGGTTTATTAAAAAAACTTTGGATTGCAAATCCTTTAGGTGGTATAATTAATCAAATGGTATTTAATATTAAGAATTTGGATAGCAGTATAACTATATTCGATGGATGGTTTATTATTTGGGGTTTTTTAGTTCAATTATATTTTGATTTTTCAGCTTATTCAGATATCGCAATTGGATTAGCTTTATGTTTTGGAATTTTACTTCCAGTAAATTTTGATTCGCCACTAAAATCTTATAGTACTCAAGAATATATATCAAGATGGCATATTAGTTTTACTAGCTTTGTAAGAGAGTATTTTTTTATTCCTACTCTTAGTTTACTAAAAAAGCTTCCCATCAAAGATATGGAAAAAAAAATGATTTTATCTTGGGCCATAGGTTTATTTTTATCTTATATAATAATAGGAATATGGCATGCTCCAAATTTAATAATAATGGGAACGACAACCTTAGTAATAATAATATTGTTTTTACTTAAACTGCCGACGTTTCTTTTTACTGATAATATATCTAAAGATAAAAATAGTAAAAATTATTTGAATAGAATTGTAATTCTTATGTTTAGTATGCTTATGGCCATTAGTTTAAAGGTGCAAGATATTGATTCTTTATTTAAAATTTATTTATCTATAATTGATTTTAAAAGTATAAGTCTTCCTTTAAGTTTACAAGAAATATTGCCAAATTTTATAAAAGAAGAATTTAGTTTCAATGGTTTTTTGCCATTACTAAATGGATATAAATATGGAAACTATATATTTTCAAATACTTCTTCTTATATATTTATTTTAATTGTGGCAACTTTTATAATATTTTTATCTCCAAATACAATGGATATTTTTGGAATAAAAAACTTTAAAAAAAGAAAAAAAGTTTTTTTTATGAAAGGTTTTTTATTTTATTTATTGTGTACTCTATTTCTTTTTAACATTTTATTTTTACTTTTATTAGAAAGTAGTTATGCACAGACTTTTATATATGAAAGATATTGATGAATAGGGAATTGAGTACTAATGGTTAAATTATTATTTTATATTATACTTTCATTGTTAATTGCGTCTATTTTATTTTTATTACCTAAAATTGTAGATTATACTATAGAAAATAATATAGTAAGAGATTATATTCCTAAAAGTATTAGAACATTATTTTTAGATAGATATATATCTGAAAAAGTTTTTAAAAAAGTTTTTACAGAAAAAATTGACACGGTAATAGTTGGTACATCTCACGTAGGTAGGGGATTCTCTGATAATTACAATAAAGTTGTCAAAGTTGCGAGTCCTGGGATTGTTCAAAAAGATATAATTAACATATCAAATATAATTCTTTCTGAGTCTAATATAAAAAATTTAATAATTGAGTTATCACCTAATGTTTTTCTTATGAATAGAAATAATGGTTTTTTAAATGTTAAAGATGAGATCTCTTATATATTAAAAAATTTATTTGAAAATATATTTAGAATAAATAAAGTAGATTATTTCTCAATAGGTAGTAATATTCATGATTTAAATCAATTAGGATTTCCTAAAGAGTATTTAACCTTGATAGATATTGAGAAAATGAATCATCACTTTCAAGAAACTGAAACTCTTTTAAATAGTTTAATTTATAATTGTTCCAAATCTAATAAAGGAATTAATATAACACTTGTCTCTCTTCCTTTACATTCAAAGCTTCTTAAAAAAGAAAAAATTAATCCATTGTTTGAAAGTTTTGAAATCAATGTGCAAAGATATTTAAAAAAAGTTAATAATAGATGTGAAATAAAATATTTAAATTTGATAAATATAGGTCTAGAATTTCCAAATGATTTAGATTGGAGAGATGCATCCCATTTTTATCCTAATATAGGTAATAGGGTATTGAAAGAAATATTTAGTTCAAAAAATTAATTTTATTTGAAATTTATAAATAATAATTAATAACAGAATAATTAAATTATTAATAGTAAGAGAGATTATGATAAAATAGACTTTATTATAAAATGGAGATATAGATGAAGAAAGCGATAGTTACAGGAATAACAGGACAAGATGGAGCATATTTAGCACAATTATTATTAGAGAAGGGATATGAAGTATATGGGACATATAGAAGAACAGCTTCAGTAAACTTTTGGAGAATAGAAGAATTAGGGATAGAGAAGAATCCAAATTTACATCTTGTAGAATATGACTTAACTGATCAAGCGAATAGTATACATATGGTACAAAAGATTCAACCAGATGAAATTTATAACCTAGCTGCTCAAAGTTTTGTTGGTGTATCTTTTGACCAACCATTAGCAACAGCTCATATTACAGGATTAGGATGTGTGCATTTATTAGAAGCAATAAGAATAGTAAATCCAAAAATCAAATTCTATCAAGCAAGTACATCAGAGATGTTTGGATTAGTACAAGAGATACCACAAACAGAGAAGACACCACTTTATCCAAGAAGTCCATATGGAGTAGCAAAATTATACGCACACTGGATGGTAATAAACTATAGAGAGTCATATGATATATTTGGATGTAGTGGGATATTATTTAATCATGAATCACCATTAAGAGGAAGAGAATTTGTAACAAGAAAGATTACAGATTCAGTAGCAAAAATAAAACTAGGGAAATTAGATTGTTTAGAACTAGGGAATATGGATGCAAAAAGAGATTGGGGATTTGCAAAAGACTATGTAGAAGGGATGTATTTAATGCTACAAGCAGATAAACCAGATACATATGTATTAGCAACAAATAGAACAGAGACAGTTAGAGATTTTGTAACAATGGCATTTAAAGCAGCAGGAATAGAGTTAGAATTTCTAGGTAAAGATGAACAAGAGATTGCAATAAATAAAGCAACAGGAGAGACAGTAGTAAAAGTAAATCCAAAGTTTTATAGACCAGCAGAAGTAGATTTACTAATAGGGAACCCAGCAAAAGCGAAAGAAGTTTTAGGATGGGAGCCAAAATGTACATTAGAAGAGTTATGTGCAATGATGGTAAAAGAAGATTTAAGAAGAAATGAAATTGGGTTCTCTTTTTAGACTAATGAATCAAATATTAAAACTTTTAAGACCACATCAATATATAAAAAATTTATTTGTATTTGCACCATTATTATTTTCATTTCATTTTACAACAAATGATTCATTTTATACAATATTTGCATTTGTATTATTTTCATTAACAGCTAGTAGTATTTATGTATTAAATGATTATATGGATATAGAAGAGGACAAACAACATCCTAAAAAAAAGTTTAGACCTCTTGCTAGTGGAAAAGTTACTAAAAGTACTGCAAAATTATTGATACTTTTTTTATCAGGAATATCACTTATAAGTGCATATTTATTAAATATTAATTTGTTTATTGTTTTAAGTCTTTATTTTATTTTAAATATAGCATATTCATTAAAACTCAAACATATTACTATTGTTGATATTTTTATAATTGCTACGGGATTTGTTTTAAGACTTTTTGCAGGAGCAAGTGTAATTCAAGGTCAATTATCAATGTGGATAATTATTATGACATTTTTATTAGCTTTATTCTTAGCTGTTGCAAAAAGAAGAGATGATGTACTTCTATCATCACAAGGAAAAGAGACCAGAAAAAATATTGATGGTTATAATTTAGAGTTCGTAAATGCTGTGATGGTATTTATGTCTGGTGTTATAGTTGTAGCATATATTTTATACACAGTTTCAGAAGAAGTAATAAAAAGATTGAATACAGAATATCTTTACTTAACATCTTTTTTTGTAATCCTTGGCATTATGAGATATATGCAAATAACATTTGTAGAAGAAAATAGTGGAAGTCCAACAAAAATTGTTATAAAAGATAGATTCTTGCAGTTAACTATTTTGTTTTGGTTATTAAGTTTTTATATAGTGGTAAAATTATAGATGAATATTGCTATAAGATATGTATTATTTGCTTTTTTCTCTACATTAGTAAATTTATTATTCCAATATATAAGTTTTTATTTTTATGATGGTGCTTTTTCATTATATATTGCAATGTTTGTAGGAACATTGTCTGGACTAATTTTAAAATATATTTTAGATAAGAAGTTTATTTTTTATCATAAACCAAAAAATAAAAAAGATGATGGTAAAAAATTTTTGCTTTATTCTCTTATGGGAGTTTTTACAACATTCATATTTTGGGGTTTTGAAATATTGTTTGATTTCTTTTTTGAAGATGAAAATGCAAAATATATTGGTGCTATTATAGGACTTAGTATTGGTTATGTAGTTAAATATTTTTTAGATAAAAAATTTGTATTTAAGGATTGAAATGCAGTTAAATAGTTGGGGAATGTATCCTATTATAAAAAACAATAGTTTTATATTAAAAAGCAAAAATAAACTTGTTGAAAAATTAGATGATAAAAAAGAGTTAATACCTTTTGGTAATGGAAGAAGTTATGGTGATAGTGCATTAAATGAAGAGCTAATATATTGTAAACCTTATAACTACTTTTTAGAATTCGATGAAAATAGTGGTGTTCTTCACTGTCAAAGTGGAGTGTTGCTAAGTGAGATCATAGAATCTTTTGTTCCAAAGGGATGGTTTTTAAAAGTCACTCCTGGAACAAAGCTTATAACTGTAGGTGGAGCAATTGCTAGTGATGTGCATGGGAAAAACCATCATGTAGAAGGTTGTTTTTCAAATTGTGTAATTGAATTTAATCTAATGTTGCCTAATGGAGAAATAAAAAAATGTTCTAATAAAGAAAACAAAGAGTTGTTTCTTGCAACATGTGGAGGTATGGGATTAACTGGAATTATCTTAGATGCAAAAATATCACTAAAAAAAATAAATTCAAAATATATTAATCAAACTACAATAAAAACTAAAAATTTAAAAGAAACATTTGAAGCATTTGAAGAATATTCACATCTGCCATATTCTGTTGCTTGGATTGATTGCCTTGCAAAAGGAAGTGACATAGGAAAATGTCTTCTTATGGTTGGAGATTTTGCAGATGATGGCAAACTAGATTTTAAAGAAAAAAAGAAATTGAACATACCTTTTAATTTTCCTTCATTTGCGTTGAATTCATTAAGTGTAAAGGCTTTTAATTGGTTATATTATAAAAAAGCTCCTAGTGGTAAATCTAAACAAAAAGTTGATATTGATACATTCTTTTATCCTCTTGATGCAATAAATAATTGGAATAGAATTTATGGAAAAGGTGGGTTTACCCAGTATCAATTTATTTTGCCAAAAGAGGTTAGTTTTGAAGGACTTCAAGAGATTTTAACTGAAATTTCAAACAGTGGTAAAGGCTCTTTTTTAGCAGTACTTAAACTTTATGGTAAAGAAAATCAAAATTATCTTTCTTTCCCAATTGAAGGTTATAGTTTAGCACTTGATTTTAAAATAGAAAAAGGATTATTTGACTTACTTGATAAACTTGACAAAATAGTTTTGAAATATGGTGGTAGGATATATCTTACAAAAGATGTAAGAGTTTCAAAAGAGACTTTTGAAAAAGGCTATCCTTACATTGATAAATTTAGAGAGTTAAGAAAAGAGTATAATATGGATAAAAAATTTCAATCATTACAATCAAAAAGAGTAGGAATCTAACATGAGTTATATATTAATAATCGGTGCAAAAAGTGACATAGCAAAAGAGTTGGCAAGGGTATATGCTAAAAATGGATATAGTCTTTATTTAGCTGCAAGAAATTGTGATAGCTTAGCAGAATTAGCTGATGATATAAAAATTCGTTCAAATGTAGATGTACAGTTAAAAGAATTGGATGTATCAAAATATGATACCCATGAAGAATTTTATAATAACTTAGAAGTAAAACCTTTAGGTGTTATAGTTGTGGCAGGATATATGGCAGATCAAAAAGAGTGTGAGAAGGATTTTACTAAAACTATTAATACTATCAATGTCAATTATACAGGTGTAGTGAGTTTATTAAATATTATTGCAAATGATATGGAAAGCAACAAAAATGGATTTATAGTTGGCGTAAGTTCTGTTGCAGGAGATAGAGGACGAAAAGCAAACTATATTTATGGTTCTTCTAAAGCAGCATTTAGTGCTTACTTAAGTGGTCTTAGAAATAGATTATACGAAAGTAAAGTATCTGTTTTAACGGTAAAACCAGGTTTTGTTAATACAAAAATGACAGAAGGTTTAGATCTTCCTGAGAAATTAACTTCTCAGCCAGAAGAGATTGCTTTGGATATATTCAAAGCACAACAAAAACAAAAAGATGTCCTTTATACAAAAGGTATTTGGAAACTTATTATGCTTATAATTAAACATATACCAGAATTTATATTCAAAAAGTTAAGTATATGAGTAACAAAATAGCATTTTTTGATTTTGATGGAACTATTACAACAGATGATAGTTTATTAAAATTTATTAAATTTGCAGTAGGAAATAAAAAGTTTCTATTTGGATTAATTATTCTTTCTCCAATGTTAATATTATATAAATTAAAAATTATTCCAAATTATAAAGCTAAACAATATTTTATTTCCTGGTACTTCAAAGGAATGAAAAAAGATAAATTTTATGAAATCTCATATGAGTATTCTTTAAATCATTTAAATCAGATTATAAGACCAAAAGCAATAGAAAGAATTGATTGGCACAAAAAAAATAACGATAAAATTGTAATTGTATCAGCTTCTATTGATTGTTGGATACAACCTTGGTGTGAAAAAAATAATTTAGAACTAATCTCCACAAAGTTGGACTTTAAAGGGGATAAAGTAACCGGTAAATTTCTTACTAAAAATTGTTATGGGCAAGAAAAAGTTAATCGTATTAAAGAAATATATAACTTAACTGAGTTTGATTTTATTTATGCTTATGGTGATAGTAGTGGAGATAAAGAAATGCTAGACATTGCCAATGAAAAATTTTATAAACCCTTTAGATAAATAAAAAATTAATTCAAACTTAAATAAATTATTATATAATATCACTAATTACAATTTAGTGCATGGAGAATCAGTATGAAAAGGGTTATAAAGATTATACTGTTTAGTATAATTATTAGTTTTAGATCATTTGCAAGTGACATTTACGAACCAAATGACAATATGGCAGCAGCTACTGTTATAAGTTATGGAACATACACTTCTTTAGAAATGGAAGATTCTAGTAGTGAAGATTGGTTTAGATTAGATGTTACAGAACCAGGGTTATTATATATTAAAATGACCCCAAAAGTAAATCCTTCATTTTCTAGAACTACAGATATAAATGTAGTTATAAAAAATTCAAGTGATCAATTATTAGCAGCTAATTTAGCTTCTGGTACTGAAGAAATACTTTATTTTTCAGAAGTAGGAACTTATTATATAGTTGTTGATACAGATGATGCTGGTGGACCATATGATTTAGAAATATCAAACAGTTTTTCTGCTTTAGGAGATGATGCGAGCGAACAAAATGATAATAAATCTTCTGCTACTGTTCTTAGTTCGACAAATAACTTATCCTTGGTAAATAAAGATGAAGATTGGTTTAAAATAAATGTTTCTTCAGGAAATGTATTAGCTACAGATATTACTTTTAACTCTTTGACTGGAACTAATTATTTTATTTTATATGGTCCTTCTAATACCCCAATTTATGGTCCACAATTAATTACAGGTGATATTTCATTAAGTTACAATATTGGAGTAGGGCATCCTGCTGGTGATTATTATTACAGAATTTATGGAACAAGTAATGATACTTATAACTTACAAGTTAGTAACAATACTGTTTGGCAAAATACTGATTCTTATGAACCAAATGATGATTTCGCTTCTGCAAAAGAGATTAATTATGGTGAATACTCATTAGAAGCTAATAATGCAGATGATGATTGGTTTAAAATAAATGTTACAGAACCAGGTTTATTATATTTAGAAATGACTCCAACTTCAGGTAAAGACATAAATATGGTTTTATATAGTAGTAGCAATACCCCTATATTGCAAAGACCTTCAGGGGCAGGTGTAAAAGAATCAATCCAATATCATGTCCATACACCAGGCTTATATTATATTAAAGTTGGAACAGATGATTTTGATGGTTCATATAGTTTAAAAATATCTAATAATTTTAATTATGAAAATGATGATGCAAATGATAACAACTCTGGAGATGATACTTTTAGTAATGCCACAACTGTGAATAGCGCAAATTTTAGTATTTCAAATCAAGTTTCAGCTGATGAAGATTGGTATAAAGTATATATTCCATATGGAAGACATACAATTACATTAAATTTTGATTATGTAGACTTATCTGATAATACAACAATGTTTTTATATAACGATACAGGAAGTTTAATAAATGCATCTAATACAGAAGATTTAAGTAATGGAAAAAGAGAAATTGCTACAGATATAGGAAATGGAACTTACAACCCGGGATATTATTACTTAAGAATAGTAGGTGAAGGTCAAAACAATTATTCTTTAAACTTTCATACAGATACTATCTGGGCTACTGAATTAAACTATGGACCAATTGGTGCAAAAAATTCAATTGCACTTTTCGATATAGATAATGATGGAGTTGATGAAATTTTTGTAGGTACTGGGAAAAGCTTTGATTCAAACTATAATGAAGTTTTACCTGCAGGTTTAATTTGTTTAGAAAAAGATGGTACAGTTAAATGGGAAAAAACTTTTCCAGCTATGTCTGATCCAGATCCAACTACGGGCAAATATTACAATACAACATCAATAAGTTCTCCTCCAACATTTGGAGATATCGATAATGATGGAGAAATAGAAATTGTAATAGGAGTAGGAGCAAATTCAATTATAGAAAATGGTGTAGAGGCTTCAGTTGGTCAATGGGGAGATTTAGGTGGGGTTTATGCTCTTGAAAAAGATGGTACTACAAAATGGTTTCATGAAGGTTTTCATGCTGTTGGTGATGCTAAAAAAGAAGGTGTTTTTGGCTCTCCTATAATATTTGATATTGATTCAAATGGTACAAAAGAAGTAATTTTTGGAAGTTGGGATCAAAGAGCATGGGTACTTGATGGTGTAACAGGACAACCTAAAGAGGGTTGGCCTGTTCCTTTACTTGATACAATCTGGTCAACATTTAAAGTAACTGATATAAATAAAGATGGAAAATATGAAATATTAGCATCTGCTGATATTACAGAAAATCCAGATCCAGGTACTACTACTGGAGGTATTTTTCATGTTATTTCTGCAAATGGAAAACAAAATATTCCTGGCTTTGATCAATTTGTAGGTACAGGTCAAGAATTAGGTTATGAAACACTTAAAGGAAAATGGGAAGAGCAAACATTATGGAGTACTCCACAAGTTGCAGATATTGATGGAGATGATTATTTAGAAATTATTTATGGTACAGGAAGATATCATGAAGATCCATTAGGTAACTATGTAAAAGTTTTTGAACATGACGGTAATTTAAAATATAAATTAGATACTAATGGAAGAACAAGTGCTGATCCCATTGTTTGCGATTTGGATAATGATGGTGATTTAGAAATAGTTGCTGCTACTGCTAATGGATACATTTATGCTTGGGATCATCTTGGAAATAGATTATTTGAAACAAAAACAACACCGATATTTAGAACAGGTGATGTAGATATTGATGTTCCATTATTAGCTGTAGATTTAACAAATAATGGAAACCTTGAAATTATTTATACTCAAGGTCCACAAATTATGATTGTAGATAAAGATGGTAATCAATTAACAGATACAAGTTTTTTTAATTTTGTAACTCAATTCTTCCCTGCTTCACCTGCAATTACTGATTTTGATATTGATGGTATTCAAGATATAATTAGTGGTGGAATGAATACTGCAAATAATAAAACTATCGTATATAGATGGGCATATTCAAGTGTAAAAAATAATTTTAACCCTAGAAGTGCAAGATATCAATTTAATCAAACAACATATAAAATAGAAGAATTTATCAAAAGAATGTATTCTAAAGTATTAGGTAGAACTGCTGATCCAGTTGGTTTAAATAATTGGCTTGATAATTTAACTACAAAACTTAGTGTGGGTGCTGACGTAGCAAAAGGTTTTGTTTTAAGTCAAGAATTTATAAATAAAAATGTTACTGATGATCAATTTATTGAAATATTATACGAATCATTTTTTAATAGAAGTTCAGATCCAGGTGGTTTTTCATATTGGAAAGACAAATTAGATGCTTGGACATTGAGGCAAGAAGTGTTAAATGGATTTATATATTCAACAGAATTTTCTAACTTAAGTAATAGTTACGGTATTTTGCCATTTAATGTAGAAAATACAAATTTAACTGATGTCGAAAAATTTGTTAGTAGATTTTATAGTTATTGTTTAGGTAGAGATGCTGACTCAGGTGGTTTAAATGACTGGACATATAGATTATTGAATAATATTTCTAGCGGTTCTGATATTGCAAAAGGGTTTATCTTTAGTCAAGAGTTTACAAATAAGAATTACAGTAATAAAGAATATTTAATAGTTTTATATAAAGCATTCTTTGATAGAGAACCTGACCAAGGTGGTTACGATATTTGGTTTAATGATCTTGAAAATAATCTTAAAACTAGAGAAGAAGTATTAGATGGATTTTTAGGGTCTCAAGAATTTATCAGTTTAGCTGCTAGATATGGCATTAATCCATGATAGAAAGATTGAAATTAGAAAAAAATGAGTTGTTACTATTAGTGATTTTTTCACTAATAGTTTCACTTATATCTGAAATAGAATATATAAAAGTAGCAAATATAATTTTTGATAGATTTGAGTCTTGGCATATTACTCATATAACTTCAGCAGCTCCTGCCCCTCTTCAGTTTAGATGGTTGTCGTTTACTATTCCTGAAGTATTTATAAATTTATTTGGTATGAAAACACATGTAGCTTATTTATTTGAAAGATTTATCTTTTTATTTTTAATCTCTTTTTCTTATTATATCTTTTTGAAAAACTATTTCTCAAAAGAGATATCTTTTTTTATTATATTGATCTTTTTTTATTTATATAATTTAAGTGCTATGGCTCATATCCAGCCATCAGAAGAGATTAATATATTTATTTTTTTACTTGCATATTTTGCAATTGTTAAAGATAAGTTTTTTCTTCTTTCTTTAATTTTAATAATTGGTGCACTAAATAAAACAACAGTTATTTTTCTTGTTCCATTGTTTTTTGTTTATCAATTGTTAAAAGAAGAAAAAAATTATAAAATTATATTTCTAAAAACGTTTATATTAGGAATTATTACAGTAGCAGTTTTAATGTCTATAAAGATGTACTATGGTATGGATAGAGATTATTTAGGTGGAGTTTGGCAATATAGATATAATATAGCAAATATGTTAGATTTAAATTTAATGTTTTACCCATATTTATTAGTATCTTTATTACCATTTATTTTTATACTATTTACTTGGAAAAATCAACCAAAAATAATTAAAGCTATTGCCTTTGTTATAGTTCCATTCTTAATCGGTCATTTCTTAATTTCACGTGTTGAAGAATTTAGAACTTATATGCCTTTAGCATTATTAACCATACCATCTTTCTTTTTTAAATATATTAAAAATAACCATGATAACTAAATCAATAAAAATCTTTAAAGGATTGTCCTGTAATGTTGACATTAAAAATACAAAGTATAGATAAAAATGAACTTTATGAAAAATTAGAGAATGAAAAACAAAAACTTGAAAAAATTGCTTATGAACGAGAATTAAGAAAACAATTATTAAATGAATACTCTATTAGATTTAATCATTTAAAAGAATCTATTAGTAGTAATTATTTAAAACAAGACTATAGAATATTACATAAAAATACTTATACTCTTGGTGAGCTTTTATATTTTACTGATGTAGATTTTATAAAAAACTGTTATAGAGCTATACTTCATAGAGAAGCAGATGAAAATGGCTTGAATTATTATCTTAATAAATTAAGAACAGGTAAATTACACAAAATTGATATTATAGGTAGAATATATTTATCTAAAGAATCAAGATTAAAAAATATTAAAATTGTTGGTTTATGGCCAAAGTTCATATTAAGATCATTTTATAAAATTCCAATTATTGGTTATATTTCTGAATTATTAATTACAATTATCCGTTTACCTAAAATTGTAAAACGAAATGATATTTTAGAAAACCATATTTCTCAATTAATTAAATATGAGTCTGATCAAATTTATTTTTTATTGAACTCATTGAACAATGAAAATATAAAAACTAGAAGTAATATTAATGAAAATATTGCTGTACTTGAAAATGGATTAGGAAAAATAATAGAAAAAATTAAAATTCTTGAGGAAGAAAGAAATGATTAAAGTTGCAGTTATTATTCCTTGGTTTGGAAAAGATTTAAAAGGCGGAGCAGAGCAACTAGCTTGGCAAGTTTCTTCGAGATTAAATATTCAAAAAGATATAGATTTAACGGTACTTACAACTTGTAGTAAAAGTTTTTTAGATGATTGGTATAATGATTTCTATAAAGAAGATGAATATATTGTAGATGGACTCAAAGTAAAAAGATTTTCAGTTGATAATATAACTCCTCTAAAGTTTGGAGATTCTAATGGTAAAATTATATCTCATAAAGAAAAAGGTAATTATTTTCCAGTTGCTAAAGAAGATGAAGACTTTTTTATAAATGAAAATATAAATTCTAAAAATCTTGAAAATTATATAGAAAAAAATAAAAATGAATATGACATATTTTTATTTCTTCCATATCTATATGGTCCAATTATAAAAAATATAAATAAAGTTAAAAACAAAGCTGTTTTACAACCTTGTTTACATGATGAAGGTTATGCTTATTTAAAAGCTGTAAGAGAAAATTTTATTGATGGAAAAGCAATACTATTTAATTCTACAGGAGAGCTTGAAATAGCTACAAAACTTTATGGACCTTCTATGATTTTAAAATCATATATGGTGGGTAGTGGAATAGAAGTTTCTTCAAAATTGCTTCAAAGTGAAAAAGGCGAACCTATAGTAAAAGGTGATTATATTTTATTTATAGGTAGAAGAGATGCTACAAAAAATACAACTTATCTAATTGAAGTTTTTGAAGAATATGTTAAAAAAATAAAAAAAGATGTAAAGTTAGTTTTAGCTGGTGTTGGTACACTTCCTGAAAACATAGATAAGTCTTGTATTATTGATTTAGGTTTAGTTAGTGAAGATGATAAGTATAATTTAATACAACACTGTAAAGCAATGATAAATCCAAGTGAAAATGAAAGTTTCTCAAGAATCATTTATGAAGCTTGGTATGGTTTAAAGCCAGTAATTGTTAATAAAAAATGTAGAGCAACATATATCTCTCTTTTAGAGTCAAGTAATGCAGGTTGGGCTTTTGAATGTACAGAAAGTTTATTTAATATTTTTGATGAATTATTTTCTTTAAATGAAGATAAATTAAAAACTATTGCAGGGTCTGGGTTTAAATATGCAAATGAAATTGCTAATTGGGATAATATCATTCAAAAATATATTGAAATATTTAAATCAATAATAAGTGATAATAAAAAGATAGATGATATTAATAAAGCAGAAAAAAAAGTTTTTCAAGTTGGAGCAGGCTTTGATGGTGGAGATGCAATATCTGAACAAATGCTTTACATTGATAAAATGGCAAAAAAACAAGGTTTTAATTCTGAAATATATTGTGAGTTTGTTAGTCCTGAATCTCAAAAAAAATATGGGATAAAATCAATAGATGAATTTAAAGATGATGAAAATATGGTATTGATTTATCATCACTCTATAGGTAGTAAGGCTACTGATTATACTTTAGATTCGAAAGCAAATAAAAAATGCATGATTTATCATAACATAACACCTTCAGATTTTTTTATAAATTATGACGAATCTTTCGCTCAAATATTAAAAGAAGGTAGGGAAAAATTACCTGCTTTAAAAAATAAGTTTGATAAGGTATTTGGGGATTCAAAATTTAATTGTGATGAATTAGAGTATATTGGATACAAAAATACAAAAGTATTACCTCTTGTGATTGAACCAAATAAATGGTCGATGAATATAGATAATAATTTTATGAAAAGATTTGCAGACGGTAAAAAAAATATTTTATTTGTAGGTAGAGTTTCTCCTAATAAGTGTCAACATGACTTAATAGAACTTTTTGATGAGTATATGGAATTATATGGAAATGCAAGACTTATTATTGCTGGAAGATATCTTCCTAATAGTTTATACACACATAAAATTCAAAACAAAATAAATGAATCAAAATATAAAGATGATATAGTATTAACAGGACATATCTCATATCAAGAACTTTTTTCTTGTTATATGTCAGCAGATCTTTTTCTTTCAATGAGTGAGCACGAAGGCTTTGGTGTTCCTTTTGTAGAATCAATGTGGTTTGATCTACCAATATTAGCTTATAAAAGTACTGCAATTCCTGAAACACTTGATAGTGCAGCTATGATGTTTGATCAAAAAAGAAATTATAATTTATTATCTAGATTAATTTATATAATGTTACATGATGATGATATTAGAGAAAAAATAATTTTAGAACAAAAAAAGATTAGAGAAAAATATGAATTTTTTAGCCTTATTAAAAACTATGAAGAAATATTAAAGAGTTAATTATGATGAAAAAACAAAAAGTAGCTTTTATAGTTCAACGAAGTGGAAAAGAAGTTAATGGTGGAGCAGAATCATATTGTTTTACAATAGCTGAAAAAATGAAAAAATATTGGGATATAGAAATATTAACTACATGTGCTTTAGATTATATGACTTGGGAAAATTATTATGATGAAGGAATAGAAGTTGTAAATGATATACCTATAAGAAGATTTAAAGTTGATGAAGTTAGAGATATTGAAAAATTTAATAATTTTTACAAAAATGGAATGCCAGAAGCTGAAACAACAACAATAGAAAAAGCTGAAACGTGGATGAAACTTCAAGGTCCTAATAGTGAAAATTTAACAGCTTTTATTAAAAATAATTCAGATAAATATGATGCTTTTATTTTCTTTACTTATATATATGCTACAACATATTTTAATTTACCTTTTGTAAAAGAAAAAGCATATCTTGCATCATTTGCTCATGATGAAAGACCAATATACTTACCTATATGGAAAGACTTTTTCAAAAAACCTAAAAAAATGATATTTAGTACAGTTGAAGAAAAAAATTTTTTACAAAAACAATTTCCTGATGTTAAGTTTGATGGAGATATTTTTGGAATAGGTATAGATAAACCCAATGATATTTCTAATATAAGATTTAGACAAAAATATGATATATATTCACCTTATATCCTTTATATAGGAAGAATTGATGAAAGTAAAGGGGTTCATGATTTAATACAATATTTTTTAAAATTTATTGATAAATATAAGATTAATATAAAGTTAGTTTTAGCAGGAAAAAGTGTTATTGATATTCCTAAAAATGAATTTATTAAATACATAGGTTTTATAGATGAGCAGACTAAATTTGATGCAATTGAAGATTGTGAACTTTTAGTAAATTCATCTCCTTTTGAAAGTTTATCAATGGTACTTTTAGAAGCTTGGAGTATGAATAGACCAGTACTAGTAAATAGGATTTCTGATGTAATGGTTGGACAATGTAAAAGAAGTGGTGGAGGAAAAAGTTATTTAGGTTATGATAGTTTTGAAAATGAATTAAAATCAATGCTTGATGAAAATAAATACTATGATACCCTTAGCTCTTTTATTGAAAGTGAATATTCTTGGAAAGTTATTGAAAATAAATTTTTAAAATTATTAGATTAAGTTTTTTCAATACATATATCAAAAGATTCATACCTCTTCATGAACAATATTACAATAATATAAAATTAGATGACTATAAAGCATATGCTTTTGAGCATCTTTTTTATAATACTTTATAACTCTCCCTTTTTTTAATATTAAATAATTATTTTTAATTTAATAATATAATAAATTCTTATATATTAGTCTTTAGTATAATAAATAATAATTATAAATAATAATAAATTAAAATTATAAAAATAAGCTTGTATTATTTTAAAATAATGTTATAATTTTAATATTAGTTTTTAAGTTAATGTTAAAAATAGGGGGACATTATGAAAAAGTTAATGAGTTTAGTGTTTATAAGTTTAATATACTTAGGTGTACTTCAAACTAATACTATTGCGTCAAGTATGACTCAACAAGAAGCTTTTATTGAAAGGTTTTATCAAAACATATTAGGGCGAAGTGCAGATATTGGAGGTATGAATACTTGGCTAGAAGTAATTCAAAGTCAAAGTGCAGCAAAAGTAGCTTTAGGTTTTTTTCAATCACAAGAATTTGTTAATTTAGGATTATCAAATGAACAATATGTTGATATTCTTTATCAAACTCTTTTTAATAGACAAGCAGATAGTGGAGGAAGAGAGATTTGGTTAAATCAATTAATTTCAGGAGTAGGTAAATTAGAAGTTCTTTATGGATTTTTAAATGCTCAAGAGTTCCAAAACTTAGCTGATTCTTTTGGTGTTATATCTATAAGACCCGAAGATCAATTAAATTATAGTCCATACGGTACAACAGGAGTAGAGGGGTATGTAAACAGATTTTATACTCTGGTTTTAAATAGAACACCTGACCAAGTAGGATTTTATGATTGGGTAAGTCAATTAAATTCAGGAACAAAAGCGGGAGGAGATATAGCAAAAGGATTTTTTGGAAGTCAAGAATATTTACAAAGAGGATTAGATAACTCAACTTTTTTAGATATTTGTTATAGAGCTTTTTTTAACAGAGAAGCGGATGATGGAGGAAAAAATGATTGGTTATCACAAATTGATAGTGGTGCTACTGTAGATGATATTTTAAATGGTTTCATTGGATCTCAAGAATTTTATAATTTAATGGAAAGCTTTGGATTAAATAATATTGTTGCTCCTTTGTCCGTTTATGTGAAAGATAGTATGAATAATTTAGGATTTTATGAATCAGATGGTACTCCACATAGTGTTGTTATTTCAAATGATAATACAAAAGCATTTATTCCTAATGGAAGCAAAGGCTTTTTGATTTTAGATATAACTACACCAAATAATCCAACAAAAATTGTTGAATATGATACAGAAGGTTTTGTTATGACAATGATCTTGTCACCTGACAATACTAAGGCATATGTTCTTGATACTATGAAGGGTGTCATGGTTTTTGATGTTTCAAATCCATCTAGTCCAAGTTTACTTGGTAGATATTATGAAGAAAATTTTAATTCTTATGCTTTTGTAGTTTCAAATGATGATTCAAAACTTTATCTTGTTGGTGGAAACTATGGTTTAGCAGTCATTGATGTTAGTAATTCTACAAATCCATCTTTAATAGGTAAATACAATGTAGTAAATTATGCTGAAGGGATAAAAATTTCTAATAATGATAGTAAATTATATATTACAGATACTTCAGGCTTTAATATTGTTGATTTATCGACACCAACACCAACTTTATTGAGTAATTATGCTAATGCAGGAGGACATCTTTTTGATATATCTTCTGATGAAACAAAAGCTTTTGTAAAAGGGACAAATGGTTTATGGATATTAGATATCTCAAACTCAAATTCTCCAAGTTTATTTAGTAGTTATCAGATAGATAATAGTTATGGAATAAATAATATCAAACTTTCAAATGATGAAACAATGTTATATTATACAGATAGTGGTTTAGTTTATCTAGATATAAGTAACTTAAATTTACCTACTTATGTAGGAAAATACAGTCAGATGGGTGGAGTTTTTGCTTTTGAAATTTCAGATGATAAGACAAAAGCTTATGCTATTGTAAATGGTGATAATTTTGCTATTTTAGATATATATAATCAAAGTTTTGAGAATGAAATAGGTAGTTATTCTCTTGATGGGCAAGCAAGAGATATTATCTTATCTCAAGATAAAACAAAAGTTTATATCAGTAATCATTTTGCTGGATATAATATATTAGATGTTTCGAATATAAATTCTATATCAGAAGTTTTTAGTCAAGATACGGATGGATATGCTACCAAAATTCTTATTTCAAATGACAATTCAAAAATGTATATAGCAGACTCAACAAATGGATTATTAATATTTGATATAACTAATCTTTCAAGCCCCACTCTTATTAATAAATATAATACTGGTGGTGATGTAGCTTCAATTAAATTATCTAAAGATAACACAAAAATATTTATTGCAAATAGTAATTATAGTTTAGGAGAATCAGATTTCTTAATTGTAAATATAGAAGATACCTATAACCCATCTATCATTGGAAGTTATGCTACGCAAGGTAGAACTTTAGATTTAGTTCTATCAATTGATGAATCAAAAGTTATTTTAGCTGATAATGATAATGGGATTATTTCTCTTGATATTACAAATCCTGCATCTCCACAATTGTTAGGTTCTTATGATACAGAAGGAAATGCAACAAAAATTGTACTTTCAAAAAATGGTTCAAAAGCATATGTTGTTGATAGAAATTCTTTATTGGTTTTTGATGTTAGCAATCTTGAAAATATGACTTTATTAGGAGAATATAAAGCTACTGGTTATGGAGTGATTAATTCTGTAAGTTTATCTTTTGATGAGAAAAAAGCATATATTTCTGATACATCTAATGGATTAATTGTTTTAGATATTGCAGACTCATCAAACATAAAATTAATAAAAACTTATATTCCTTATTCAGGTTATGACCATTTAATTTTTGATGATGAACAAAAAGCATTTGTATTAAATTATAATAAATTAAGTGTATTAGATATGACACTAGATAGCTTTTTCAAATTGAAAGATTTTGGAGTTTATAATATCAATTTAGATATTGATACAAGAGATAATACTCCATTGACAATTGATGTACAGCTTGATAGAAATGATATTATATCTTTAGGAAACTATTCTCAAAACATAAATTATATAGGTCAAGATATTACTATTCCTATTAGTTCAATTTTGGGACAAGTAGGTCAAACAAAAATTACAATTAATGTAAGTACTCCTGAAAAAACAAAAACAAAAACAGTTTACTTTAATGTAGCACCATAAACTTAAGAGAAGAAGGTTTTCCTCTTCTCTTTCTTGTATAATAAATATACATTTTTATTTTTATATAATAATCAATATCATTATAAGTAAATTAATGGTATTATTATTTTAATTTTTTAAATAGGAGAAAATAGGACATGTTGGTTATTAGTAGTTTAATGAAAAAATCTTTTTTTATGATAACATTAATAGTATCTATTAATTATTTGTATGCTGAAGAGATTTTTGAAAAAATAGGGAAAAATTCAGGTGGATATTTTAATAATTTAGCTTTTTCAGCAATAAAAAGTGATGGCTCTGTTGTTGCTTGGGGAGATTCAAGATATGGTGGAGATATAAGTAGTGTTGCATCAGATTTAAGTAGTGGAGTAACTAAGTTATATTCTTCATCTTCTGCTTTTGCTGCCTTGAAAAATGATGGTTCACTTATTACTTGGGGTTATCCTGAATTTGGAGGTGATAGTAGTAGTGTTTCATCAAGTCTTAGCAGTGGAGTAAAAAAAGTTTATTCTAATCCGCTTGGATTTGTAGCATTAAAAGAAGATGGTTCAGTTTTAACTTGGGGCAATCAAGATATTAATATTCCTTCTAGTTTAAGTAGTGGTGTTGTTGAAATATATTCAGCATATACTGGCTATGCAGCATTAAAAGAAGATGGTTCAGTTATACCTTTTGATAATTTAACTATGGCTCCTCCTGGTACTATAAGTGGAGATACTGTCTTATCGAGTTTAAGTAGTGGAGTAGTGAAAATCTATTCAATTGCAACGGCATTTGCAGCATTGAAAGATGATGGATCGGTTGTATCTTGGGGATTTATAGAAAACTTTGATAATGTTAAATCTAGTTTAACTAGTAACATAAATAAAATCTATTCAAATGCTTCATTCTTTTCAGCAATTAAAAATGATGGTTCAATAATAATGTGGGGATATGATATGCTCCCACCAGATTTGGGCTATTCTATTATAAATCCTCCCTCTTCAATAGATGGAATATCAAAAATCTATTCATCAGGGTCTGCTTTTGCAGGCTTAAAAGAAGATGGTTCCGTTGTAACTTGGGGAAGTTCAATGGGTGGAGGAGATAGCAGTAGTGTATCAAATGAACTTAGTAGTGGTATTAATAAAATTTATGCAAATGCTTATGCCTTTGCAGCATTAAAAGATGATGGCTCAGTTGTAACTTGGGGAAGTTCAATGTCAGGAGGAGACAGTAGCTCAGTTTCTTCAAAAATAAGTAGTGGTGTAGTAAAGATATATCCCACTGAAGGTGCTTTTACTGCAATTAAAGAAGATGGTTCTATTGTATCTTGGGGTGGACAAGAAGGTAGTGAAATAGATACAAGTAATTTGCCATCAAATCTAAGTGAAAGTATAGCAGGAATTTATTCAAATATGGAAGCTATTGTAGCTTTAAAAACTGATGGTTCTGTTATTGCTTGGGGAAAATCTAGTTATGGAGGCGATATTTCAACTGTTGCAGATAAACTAAATAGCGGTGTAGTATGTATACAAAGTATTTATGAAGATTGTACTGTAAATATAGCTACATATCAACAACAAACCTTCATCGAAAGGTTTTACCAAAATATCCTAAATAGAAGCGCAGATACAGGAGGATTAAATACCTGGCTAGATATAATCCAAAATCAAAGTGCCGCAAAAGTAGCCCTAGGATTTTTCCAATCACAAGAATTTATAAATCTTGGACTCTCAAATGAACAATTCGTAGATATACTGTACCAAACACTGTTTGATAGAGTAGCAGATAGTGGAGGAAGAGATATTTGGTTAAATCAATTAAATAATGGTACTAGTAGAATAGAAGTAATATACGGATTTCTAAATGCTCAAGAATTTAAAAACCTAGCAGATAGTTTTGGAGTAACACAAATAAGAGATATAGATCAAATAACAGAAGTACCAGGATATGTAAATAGATTCTATAACTTAGTGTTAAATAGAAGCGCAGATGAAGTAGGATTTAATGATTGGGTAAGTCAATTAAGAGCAGGGACAAAAGCAGGAGGAGATATAGCAAAAGGGTTTTTTAATTCCCAAGAGTATATGCAAAGAGGATTAGATGATTCAACATTCTTAGATATATGCTATAGAGCATTTTTTAATAGAGAGGCAGATGCAGGAGGTAAAAATAGTTGGTTGTCACAAATAGCACAAGGTGCAACAACTGATGATATTTTAAATGGCTTTATTGGTTCTCAAGAGTTTATTCAACTTGCTGCTTCTTATGGAATTAATCCATAATTTAATTAAATCTTAAAAGAAAGTAGAGTTTTCTACTTTCTTTTTCTAAAAAATCAAAATTATTTTTACTTATAATTCTTATACTTAAGTATTTTACTAAATTATTAATATAAACTTAAAAAAATATACTAATTTGAATCCATTTAGAAACTTTTTTTTATTATAATTGTTGTTATTTATTTAAAAGGTAAAAAATGGATTCACTATCTTCTTCTATAAAAGCAATTATAGTAATTGTTCTATTAAGTTTAATGTGCATAACAAATGCAAATGCTAATACAAGTCAACAAGAAGCATTTATAGAAAGATTTTATCAGAATATACTAGGAAGAACAGCAGATAGTGGTGGAATGTCAACCTGGTTAGATGTAATACAAAATCAAAGTGCAGCTCAAGTTGCAATGGGATTTTTAAATTCTCAAGAATTTATAAACTTAAATCTGACAAATGAAGAGTTTCTTGATGTTATGTATCAAACAATGTTTAATAGAGTAGCTGATGATGGTGGGAAAAATGATTGGTTAAATAAAATGAATAATGGAAGAACAAAACAAAGTGTAATGTTTGGATTCTTTCAATCACAAGAGTTTAAAAACTTAACTGATAGTTTTGGAGTAACACAAATATTAGATAGTGATAGACCAAGTTTATCAGGAGTAGAAGCTTATGTAGATAGATTTTATTCATTAGTATTAAAAAGAAACTATGATGAGAGTGGATTTAATGATTGGGTAGAACAATTAACAAATCAAATAAAAGATCCAACAGAGATAGCATCAGGGTTTTTGTTTTCTTCAGAATATATAAATCAGAATGAAGATAATAATACATTTTTAGAGACATGTTATCAAGCATTTTTTGGAAGAGCATCAGATGCGGGAGGGAAAGCTGATTGGTTAGATAAGATAAACAATCAAGGCTATACAAGACAGCAAGTATTTGAAGGTTTTATTGGTTCTCAGGAGTTTGTTAATTTGGTTAAATCCTTTAATCTAAATGATTCGGAAGAAAATTTTAATAAAGTAGTAATTCAAAATAATTTTATAGAAAGTACTTCTGATAATAATGGAATTTCAGTAAAAACTAATTTAGAAAAAAGAGATTCTGGAAACTTTATTGGTTCAACAATTGTAAATACTGATATGGATAAAAAAGTAAATATTACTTTTCCTATAAATAATCAAAATCTATTTTCAGATAATGAAACAGAAGAAACATTAAAAAGTAAGATAGATATAAAAGTTGAGCAACAAGCTGATGGCAGATATGTAGCAACAATTCCAAAAGATTTAATTTCTAGTTGGATTCAAAGTAATTCTACTATTGTGATTGATGGTGAAAAAGTAGATGTTGAAATAATTGATGATGATCCTGTAATAGGTTGGCCAGCTCCTTCTTATGAGGAACCAAAAGGTTATTACAGTAGTGATTTTGTACGACCTTTTAATGTTTCTAATTTAAGAGAACAATTATTAGATTATTTAGGAGGAATAAGAATCCCTGCTACTTACCCTTTTGTAGATATTAAATCTAAAGCAAATGCTAAAAAATCGTTGATAAGTAATAGTGATACATGGAATGAACTTACAGATTCATTAACTTTAAAATATCAAATATTATATTATGCAAATTATGATCAAAGTCACGATTCAATAAGAAATATAAATATTGAAACAAATGTAAAAGAACTTGATCTATTTTATGATGATTCGAATACAAATAAGCAGAGAAACTTTTCGTTTAATTTAAAACAAGAATATGGGAATGGCAGTGTCTATTATATAATTGGTTCTGAACATTATATTGCAGTTGATGTTGAATCAAATAAAATAATTGGAAGCAGTCTAAATGACTTAATAAATAAAGATTTTTCAGTATCTATATATGAAAATAATTGTAATGAAGATACTTTTGGAAAATTATCAGGTTGTAATAAAACAGAAGTAGAGGAAAATTATTTTAATAGATTAGGATATTTTACAAGGAGTGCATCTGATTTTAATAATATTACAACACTCTTTAAACAAGATTTTGAATTTATGCCTTATATTCATGTTGATGATAATGGTTTCACTGAAACATATGGTGGAGCTTATGAAACTATCAGGAGTTATTTTGGGCAATATAAAGAGATAAAATATTCAGCCCCTATTTTGACACTTACAAGTGATTTAGAAAATAAAACTTTTATTGATGGAGTTGATTCTATAAATATAAAATGGACAGCAGGTTCTGAATGGGCAAATGATGATGTTTATATATCTATTCAATGTAAAGGAAATGTTGAAGATAAATGGTATTTTATAGACAAGGTAGCACATATACCAAATCAAGAAAATACATATACTTGGAATATTGGAAACTTTGGAACTAATTCAGTTTATTGGGATGATATAATACATGATCAATGTAGAATTGAAATAGCTAAAAATATAATACACACAAGTAGTGACAGAAGTGGATATTTTAATATTAGTTCTCAATTCTCATTAACATACTCTTGGGTAGAAGGAGATTGGTCTTCTTGTCAAGGAGAATGTGGTACTAATAATGGAACACAAACAAGAACAGTTCAATGTAAAGCTTCTGATGGAAGTTTAGTTAATGATTCATATTGTAGTGGAACTAAGCCAAGTACTTCACAATCTTGTACTGCAAGTGAGTGTACAGATGGAAAATATACAAGAGAAAATGATATTGTTACAGATAATAATACAGGACTTCAATGGCAAGATGATATTGATGCAAAAACAGTTACTAAAACTTTAGCTGGTGCTTTAACATATTGTGAAAATAAAATATTAGGAGGCTATATTGATTGGAGGTTACCAACAATGCAGGAACTTCAAACCATTGTCGTTAGTGATAATTTTCCAACTATAGACTCTATTTTTGAAAATGTTAGCACTAACGACTATTATTATTGGTCGTCTACGGCTTATTCGGCTATTAACTATGGTTGGATTGTGGACTTTTACAGTGGTGACTCGTATAATGCTTATGCAGGTGCAAGCACGTCTGTACGTTGTGTAAAAGATTATAATTCAAGTACCCCAACAACATTACAAAACATAACAATAAATGGATCTTCAAGTTTAAATGAAAATACAACATCAAATTATACAGTAACGGCATATTACAGTGATGGTTCTTTTGAAGTAGTAATTCCATCATGGAGTGAAAACTCTTCATATTCAAGTATTAATTCGAGTGGTATTTTGTCTGCATCTTCAGTAAGTCAAGATTCAACAGTAACAATTACTGCTTCATATAATGGTAAAATTGCAACAAAACAAGTACTTATCAAAGATATACCTTATGATTACACTGGTAAATGGAGTGGAACATCATATGTATATTTAACACAAGACCCAAGTGTAAATTGTACTTGGAATTTATCAATTACAGTATATGAAAATGATACTGTATTTATCTCTTCAATGTTAGCATCTCAGAATAATGCAGTTGGAGAGTGTTCCTCTTCTCATTCAGATGGGATTATAACAAATACAACAGACAATAGTTTAGAATTTGATATAACTTATACATCAGCAGGAGAAATATTTGGAGGGAATAATTACATCCTATCTCGAGATGGTACACAAGTAAGTGAAACAAAAGACTTTACACTTTTTGGTTATTCAGCTAAAAGAGAAATTACTGTAAATAAAGAATGATTTTTTAAAGGGATATATAATTTATCCCTTTAATATTTTAAATTCTAGTAGCTTTCATAAATCAGACTTTTCAGTGGAATTTTATACTATAACTCTAACTGTTACTAATAATGATGGATTCACTTCATTTAATAGTAAAAAATTTTTTTACTATAATGATAGTTTATCAAATAACACAAATATTTAACAAAAAACCTTCATAGAAAGGTTCTACCAAAATATCCTAAGTAGAACAGCAAATAGCGGAGAGAAAAATAGTTTGTTGTCACAAATAGCACAAGGTGCAACAACTGATGATATCTTAAATGGATTTATTGTCTCTTAAGAGTTTATTTAACTTGTTGCTTCTTATAGTATTCAGTCGTAATTTATTCAAACTTGAAAAGAAAGTAGAGTTTTCTACTTTCTTTTTGTATTTAAATCTAAGTTACTTCTAAAATCATAAAATTATATCAAAAAACTATATTTATAATATAAAAGTAAATAATTACTCTAAGAAAAATTATGATAAAATAGACTTTATTATAAAATGGAGAAATAGATGAAGAAAGCGATAGTTACAGGAATAACAGGACAAGATGGAGCATATTTAGCACAATTATTATTAGAGAAGGGATATGAAGTATATGGGACATATAGAAGAACAGCTTCAGTAAACTTTTGGAGAATAGAAGAATTAGGGATAGAGAAGAATCCAAATTTACATCTTGTAGAATATGACTTAACTGATCAAGCGAATAGTATACATATGGTACAAAAGATTCAACCAGATGAAATTTATAACCTAGCTGCTCAAAGTTTTGTTGGTGTATCTTTTGACCAACCATTAGCAACAGCTCATATTACAGGATTAGGATGTGTGCATTTATTAGAAGCAATAAGAATAGTAAATCCAAAAATCAAATTCTATCAAGCAAGTACATCAGAGATGTTTGGATTAGTACAAGAGATACCACAAACAGAGAAGACACCACTTTATCCAAGAAGTCCATATGGAGTAGCAAAATTATACGCACACTGGATGGTAATAAACTATAGAGAGTCATATGATATATTTGGATGTAGTGGGATATTATTTAATCATGAATCACCATTAAGAGGAAGAGAATTTGTAACAAGAAAGATTACAGATTCAGTAGCAAAAATAAAACTAGGGAAATTAGATTGTTTAGAACTAGGGAATATGGATGCAAAAAGAGATTGGGGATTTGCAAAAGACTATGTAGAAGGGATGTATTTAATGCTACAAGCAGATAAACCAGATACATATGTATTAGCAACAAATAGAACAGAGACAGTTAGAGATTTTGTAACAATGGCATTTAAAGCAGCAGGAATAGAGTTAGAATTTCTAGGTAAAGATGAACAAGAGATTGCAATAAATAAAGCAACAGGAGAGACAGTAGTAAAAGTAAATCCAAAGTTTTATAGACCAGCAGAAGTAGATTTACTAATAGGGAACCCAGCAAAAGCGAAAGAAGTTTTAGGATGGGAGCCAAAATGTACATTAGAAGAGTTATGTGCAATGATGGTAAAAGAAGATTTAAGAAGAAATGAAATTGGGTTCTCTTTTTAATATATGAGTGACATTTTAGAGATAGAACATGAACTTTTTGATGCAAAAATATTACTTCAGGGTGCACAAATTGTTCATTTTCAGCTAAAAGATAAACAAAAATTATTTTGGCATACTGATTTTTCTTTTTTTAAAGAGGAAGAACCCTTTAGAGGGGGAATCCCAATCTGTTGGCCATGGTTTGGTAAAAAAAAATCACCTTCCCATGGTTTTGCTCGTATTAGTAAATGGAAACTAATAAGCCGAATTGATACCCCAACTAATGTAGCTTTAGAATTTATTTTAAATTCAGATATGGTAAATATAGAGTATTGGCCTTATTCTTTTGAACTTAAATTAAAGATGAATTTAGGGAAAAATTTTTCAATTTCATTAGAAATTGATTCAGAAGTTGAAACTACAGCTGCCTTACATACTTATTTTTATGTTAATAATATTTTAGATGTTCAAGTAGATAATTTAAATTTAAATTATTTTGATAGTTTAGAAAATAGATTAGTTAAAAGCGATAAAGAAAATCTTAAAATAGACAAGCAAATTGACAGAATTTATAAAATGACAAATTATAATATTATAAATAGTATTCATAATCAAATAAAAATTTTTCATAAAAATGCAAGTGATGTAGTTGTTTGGAATCCTTGGGAAGATGGAAGTTCTAATATAAGTGATATGAAAAAGAATGATTATATTAACATGCTTTGTGTAGAAACAGCAAGAATATCAAAAACAATCAAAAATGATTATTTGACAGTTGATATAGAGAAAAGGTAAGGAATAGATGAATAAAGTATTAATTACAGGTATAGATAGTTTTACAGGAAAATATCTTTCAATTTTTTTAGAAGATAAAGGATATGAAATTTATGGTACATCATTATCAAAAAGTGGTGATAAAAAATTTATTTGTGATATTACATCAAAAAATGATGTTTTAAATGTATTAAAAGAAGTTGAACCAAATTTTATTATACATCTATCTGGAATATCTTTTGCAGCTCATGGTAAAAATGAAGATTTTTATAAAGTTAATACTATAGGTACTACTAATATATTAGATTCAATTTTAGAATTAAACCAAAATCCATCTAAACTTATATTAGCTAGTAGTGCAACCATATACGGAAATCAAGGTAAAGAAGTTCTTGATGAATCATTATGTCCAATTCCTGCAAATCATTATGGTGCTAGTAAATATTCAATGGAGTGTTTATCTAAAGGATATTTTTCAAAATTACCTATAATTATAACAAGACCATTTAACTACACTGGTTCAGGACAAGCTGAACAATTTTTAATACCTAAAATTGTAAAACATTTTAAAGAAAAAAAAGATTCTATTGAATTGGGAAATATAGATGTTAGTAGGGAATTCAATGACATCGGATATGTTTGTGAAGTTTATAAAAGACTTTTAGAATGCGATAAAAAAAGTGAAATAGTAAATATTTGTTCTGGAAGAGGAATAAAACTTCTTGATGTAATTAGTAGTATGAATAAAATTTCAGGATATGAAATAAATGTTAAAGTAAATCCTGCTTTCGTTAGAAAAGATGAAATAAAATCTTTAACGGGTTCAAATGAAAAACTTTATAGTCTTATTGGTAATGTAGAGCAAAAAGAATTTGAATTAACATTGAGAGATATGCTTGAAGCTTAAAATATTAGTTGATGCTATATCTTTAATGTCTTCATTAACTGGTATAGGAAGGTATACTTACGAAATATCTAAAAATATAGAGAAATATGATGATTTTGAAGTAAATTATTTTTATGGTTATTTTAGTAAGAAATTAATTCATCCTTCAAATGGAAAAGATATAAAAGTATTAAAAAATATAATTTCAAAAAATATAATTTTAAAAAAGATTATAAGAAAACTATTGATTCTTTCAAGTAGAATTTTTTCTAAAAAATATGATATTTATTGGCAACCTAACTTTATTCCTAATGATAAAATTAGAGCAAAAAAAATAGTTTCTTCAGTTCATGATTTTTCATTTATTTTATATAAAGAATATCATCCAAAAGAAAGAATAGAATATTTTGAAAAATATTTTTTTAAAAATATAGAAAAAGCAGATGAAATAATTACAGGATCAAATTTTTCAAAACAAGAGATTAAAGAGAGATTAAATTTTCCAGAGAAAAATATACATGTTATTTATCATGGAATAAATCATAATTTATTTAAAATATATGATAATTTAGAGATTAATCAAACTTTACCTGAAAATTTTATTTTTTCTGTAGGAAGTATTGAACCTAGAAAAAATTTATTGGGACTTTTAAAGGCTTATAATAATTTGGATGATACTTTTAAAGATAAATATAAGTTAGTTTTGGCTGGCTTTAAAGGTTGGGAAAATAATCAAATAATGGAGTTAATAAACAAGGATAAAGAAAATATTCATTATTTAGGATATATTTCAGATATAGAACTTGCTAAAGTTTATAACAAAGCATCTTTATTTTTATTTCCTTCTTTTTATGAAGGTTTTGGTTTACCTGTTTTAGAATCTATGGCATGTGGCACACCTGTTATTTGTAGTAATAGTAGCTCATTGCCTGAAGTAGGTTCAGATGCAGTAGTTTATTGTAATCCTGATGATATAAATGATATAAATGAAAAACTTAAATTTGTTTTAAATGATGAATCACTTCAAAAACAAATGATAAAAAAGGGATTAAAAAGAGCTAAACAATTTAGTTGGGAAAAATCTGCAAAAGAGCATATTGAAATTTTCAAAAGGTTATCTAAGAATTTATGAATAAAAAAAATATAGATATATCCAATTATAAAATAGCAATAGTACACGATTGGCTTGTTACAAATGCTGGAGCAGAAAAAGTTTTAAAGTCTATATTAGATATATTTCCTGAAGCAGATATTTTTTCATTAGTTGATTTTTTAAATGATAAAGATAGAAAAAATATTTTAAAAGGTAAATATTCAAAAACTTCATTTATCCAAAAATTACCTTTTTCAAAAAATAAATTTAGGAACTATTTACCTTTATTCCCTCTTGCCATTGAAAGCTTAAATTTAAAAGAATATGATTTAATAATTAGTTCTTCTTGGGCAGTTGCAAAGGGAATAAAAAAAGATAAAAATCAACTTCATATTTGTTATTGTTACACGCCAATTCGATATGCATGGGATTTGTATGATGAATATACTAAAAATCTAAAACAGCCTAAAAAAGCTTTAGTACAATTTACTTTAAAATATATAAGAAATTGGGATATTAAGACATTAGATAGAGTTGACTATTTTATAGCAGATTCCATATTTGTACAGGAGAGAATTAAAAGAATTTATAAAAAAGAATCTAAAGTTATATATCCCCCTGTTAATATTGATAAGTTTTTAATAAAAGAAAAAAAAGATAATTTTTATCTTACTGCATCAAGGTTAGTTTCTTATAAAAAAACTAAATTGATTGTGGAAGCATTTAATAAAATGCCTGATAAAAAACTTGTAGTTATAGGTGATGGTGAAGAGTATGATAATATTAAATTAATAGCAAAAGAAAATATCCAGCTTTTGGGTTATCAAAGTGATACTACATTAATTAAATATATGCAAAATGCATGTGCTTTTGTGTATGCTGCAGTTGAAGATTTTGGTATAGTACCTATTGAAGCTATGTGTTGTGGTACTCCTGTAATTGCTTTAAATAAAGGTGGCACAGCTGAGACAGTTATAGATAAAGAAACTGGTATTCACTTTAGTAAACAAAGAGAAAATAGTATTATTGATGCAATAAAAAAATTTGAAGAAATAACTTTTAATCATAAAAATATTTCAAATCAAATGAAAAAATATAGTGACAATAGATTTAAAAAAGAATTTTTAAATTTTATAATTTCAAAACTAGATAAAGAAATAACATAGTATAATTAAGCATGATAAAAAGATTAAATCTCTCAAATATTTTATATATTATTATTTTAGTCACTGCTGATATATTTTTTTTATTAGTCTCTTTAAAAATTGCTTTATATATAAGGGCAAGTTTTCTATCTGAATTTTTTCCATTTTTAGATACTTCAACTTTTCATAGATATTATTGGATTGTTTTATTATCTTTTGTAATTTTCTTATTTGAAAAAATATATTTTATACGTTATGATTTTTGGAGTGATACAAAAAGAGTATTAAAAAGCTTGTTATTATCTTTTGTAATAGTATTTACAGTTATTACATTAACAAAAATGTCAAGTGAATACTCGAGAGCATTTATCTTAATATTTTTTATTACAGCTTCTTTTCTTATACCTATTTCAAAAAGATTTTTAAAAAAACTTTTATTTAAATTTAATTTTTTTAAAGTTAATGTAAGAGTTGTGGGAAAGTCATTTTTAGTTGATGAAATGAAAGAAGAACTAAAAAAGAATTGGTACTTTGGTTATAACGTATCAAAAAAGAGATTCAATGTTGTGATTTTAATATCAAAAAACTTTACAACTGAACAATCAAAAAGACTGATAAGAGTTTATTCTAAAAAAACAAAAAATATTTATGTAATACCTTATATGCATCACATTGATTTTACACATGCAAATATTGTAGATTATTTTAATGTAAGACTATCTGCTATTTGTATTGAAAATAGACTTTTAAATTATAGAAATTTGCTTACTAAATATTTTTTTGAAAAAATATTAGTTTTGTGTATTTTACCTTTTGGTATTCTTCTTCATATTTTTATGATAATACTAATTAAAATTGATTCAAATGGAAAAGTTCTTTTTAAACAAAAAAGATTAGGCATAAAAGGTTCTAGTTTTAGTTGTTATAAATATAGAACAATGTATGAAAATGGTGATGAGATATTAAAAAAATATTTAATCAATAACCCTGATGAAGTAGAGCATTATTCAATTTATCATAAATATAAAAATGATCCTAGGATCACAAAGATAGGAAAAGTATTAAGGGCAACTTCTTTAGATGAATTTCCTCAGTTTTTTAATGTTTTAAGAGGAGATATGAACTTAATTGGTCCAAGACCATATATAATTAATGAAAAAGAAAAGATTGGAAAATATAATAAGGATATTATATTAGAAGTAAAACCAGGGATAACTGGATTATGGCAAGTTAGTGGTAGGAATAACTTGACTTTTTCAGAGAGAGTTGAACTTGATAAATGGTATATTCAAAATTGGTCTTTGTGGATGGATTTTGTGATATTTATGAAAACAATTAAAGTTGTTTTTTCTAAAATAGGTGCTCAATAATTTAATATATGAAAATTCGTTTTATAATCACTTAGAATCTAATCAAAATTTTGTTAAAATATTATCCTTTAAATAAATAGGAATTTTTTATGAAATATACAGATATAGACTTTAATAACAAAAATATTTTAATCACAGGTGCTGCAGGATTTATTGGTTCTAACCTTTGTTTTTACTTTCAAGAAAACTATCCGGAAGCAAATATAATTGCTCTTGATTGTTTTAGAAGTGGAGAGACTTTTTCAAATGGAAATCTAAAAAGTTTTGGTCATTTTAAAAATTTAATTGGTTTTAATGGTCAAGTGATAAGTGGTGATATCAATGATAGTACACTTCTAGAGCACTTAGAAAACTCATACAAATTTGATTATATTTTTCATCAAGCAGCTATTTCTGATACCACAGCTTTAGAACAAGATATTATGATAAAAACAAATGTTAATGCCTATGAAGACTTACTTAAGATTGCTATAAAGCATAATGCAAATATGATTTATGCAAGTTCTGGTGCAACTTATGGGGATAGCAATAGATTTGAAGTTGGATATGAATCTCCAAACAATGTATATGGATTCTCAAAAGTTATGATGGATAATATTACATATAAGTATTTAAAACAAGGTGTTGATATCTCTATTGTAGGACTTAAATACTTTAATGTGTATGGTCCAAGGGAGTTTTATAAAAATAAAACAGCTTCTATGGTAGTTCAATTTGGACATCAAATTTTAAATGGTTCTACTCCTAAACTTTTTGAAGGTAGTGATAAAATTTTAAGAGACTTTATCTATATTGAAGATGTAGTTCAAGCAAATATAAAAGCTTGTAGTCCTAAAAAGAGTGGTGTTTACAATGTAGGTACAGGAAAAGCTAGAAGTTTTGAGGATATTGTAAATATTTTACAAAAAGAACTGAATATTGACAATGGAAAAGAGTATATCCCAAATCCATTTATAGGCTCTTATCAGTTTTTTACCCAAGCAAATATTGATTCTACAAAAGAAAATTTAGAGTATGAACCAAGGTTTTCTATGGAAGAGGGGATTAAAGCATATATCCCTCAAATAAAAGAACTATTTGAAACAGAAGTTAAAAAAGGATAAAGATTGCAAACTGTTCAAAATTTAGCTTTAAAAAATCAGCCAAAGATATTAGTGATTGGTGATTTAATGATAGATGAATACCTTTGGGGAAATTGTGAAAGAATCTCACCTGAAGCACCTGTTCAAATAGTTGATATAAAAAAAGAGACTACAGTCTTAGGTGGAGCAGGCAATGTTATAAGTAATCTTATAGCTCTTGGTTCAAATGTTGAGGTTTTATCTGTAATTGGCGATGATGAGGTTGGTTTATTAGTAAAAGCCATGTTAACTAAGCAAGGAGCAAAAGCTTCACTAGTTGAGCAAAAGGGAAGAAAAACTTCAAGAAAAACAAGACTTATGGCTTCTCACTCACAAGTTGTTAGATATGATAAAGAGAGTAAAAATAATATTTCTGTCCAAAGTGTAAAATTACTTTATGAAAAGTTTCAAGAGAAAATAAACAGTTATGATATTGTTCTTTTATCAGATTACAACAAAGGTGTTTTGACAAGTGAACTTCTTGAAAAAGTTATCACTTACGCAAATAAAAAAGGTAAAAAGGTATTAGTTGATCCAAAAGGTAGTGATTTTACAAAATACAAAGGTGCTTATCTTTTAACTCCAAATAAAAAAGAAGCAGAATTTGCTTCAGGTATAAAAATCGAAAATGAAACAGATTTAAAAGATGCCTTAACAAAACTAAAAAATGAAGTATCTTTAGCTGTTTCAGTTATAACATTAAGTGAAAATGGAATAGCGATTTTAGAAGATGACAAGGTGAATGTTAAACCAACAGTTGCAAGAGAAGTTTATGATGTAACTGGTGCAGGGGATACTGTACTTGCTTCATTGGGGTTTGCTTTATCTTTAGGTTGTGATATTAGTACTTCAGTTGAGTTTGCTAATCTTGCAGCTGGTGTAGTAGTTGGGAAAATAGGAAGTGCAACTGCTTCTTTAGATGAGATAGAAGAGTATCAAGCTTCTTTACATAAAAGTTCAATTGAACTGCACATAAAATCTTTTGAACAAATAGAAAAAATATCAACTAGACTTAAAAAGCAAAATAAAAAAGTTGTTTTTACAAATGGCTGTTTTGATATCTTACATAAAGGTCATGTAAGTTATTTAAACACTGCAAAATCTTTTGGTGATGTTTTAATTCTAGGATTAAATTCAGATGCCAGTGTAAAAAGATTAAAAGGTGAAAATAGACCAATAAATACTCAAGATGACAGGGCATATATCCTTTCTGCTTTAGAGTGTGTTGATTATGTAGTTATTTTTGATGAAGATACCCCCTATGAACTTATAAAATTAGTACAGCCTGATATTTTGGTAAAAGGTGCTGATTACGAAGGTAAAGAAGTAGTTGGTTCAGATATAGCAAAACAAACAAAGTTAGTTACTTTTGTAGATGGTAAAAGTACAACAAAGACAATTGAAAAGATCCAAAAGGTTAATTAGATGAATTTAGTTATAGAAAAAGAGTTCTTAGGACATTTAGATACTATACATAAAGTTATAGAAACAATGGGAGAGCCTTTACAGCAAGCAGCAGCAATAGCCGTAGAAACATTAAAAAATGGAAATAAAATTCTTCTTTTTGGAAATGGCGGAAGTGCAGCAGATGCACAACATATTGCAGCAGAACTTACAGGAAGATATAAAACTGAAAGAAGAGGTTTACCAGGTATTGCACTTACAACGGATACTTCAGCCTTAACTGCTATTGGAAATGATTATGGATATGATAGAGTTTTCGATAGACAAGTTGAGTCTTTGGCTGTTAAAGGAGATTTACTTATAGGTATTTCAACTTCTGGAAACTCGAAAAATGTTATAAATGCTTTTAAAGTAGGGCAAGAAATAGGGTGTAAAATTGTAGGTTTAAGTGGTAGAGATGGTGGAGCTATGAATGATTTATGTGATATAAATCTTGTAGTACCTTCAGATGATACTCCAAGAATACAAGAGATGCACATACTTTTTGGTCATACAATTTGCCAAATCATAGATAATGAGTTAAGTTAAATATGAGCCATACAATAAGTTTCAAAGCAAAAAATAGACTTATAGAAGAGTTACTAAAACAAGATAATATCTCTTTACTTTCAAAAAACTCTTTTATGGATAAATTATTATTCAAGAAAAAAGAGTATGCAAAAGTATATTTTCATACAGGAACAATTGATAATATTGCAAGTGAAAATATAAAAAATGCAAAGAAAATTATTGTTAACTCTAAAACTTTAAAAGAAGAGATTCTACAAAAGTTTAATATAGATGAAAACTTTGTTGAAGTTGTTTATCCAGCTGTTGATATTGAGTATAAAAAACCTAAAGAGATTAAATTACAGTTTTGTGAAAAATTTAATATTGATCCAAAAAAGAAAATCATCTTTTTTACAGGAAGAAATCTAAAAGCTTCAGGTGTTATTGAGTTTATAAATATTGTAATGCAGTTAGCAAACAATAATTTCTTTGCTCTTGTAGCAGGAGATAAGAAACAGATTACTAATTTGAAGTTTCAGTTATCTAAATTTAATTTAGAAGATAAACTTTTACTTCTTGAAGATTATAAAGATATAGATGAACTATTTTTAGCTTCAGATATATTTCTTCTTCCAACACATACAAAAAGTTTTGCACTAAATGTTCTAAAAGCTATGTTTTGTAAAACAGTAGTTTTTACTACTGTAAACAATGCTTCTAAAGAATTAATTGATGTGTTCTCAACGATGGATTCACCAAATGACAGAAGTATGCAATTTAAACTTGAAGCAATTTTACAAAATAAAGAAGATATGAAACTTATAAAAAAACAAAATAGAAAAATTGCAAAAAACTATACTTTGGAAAAACAGTTAGAAAAGATAAACTCCATATTAGAAACAATTTAATCTTTTCTAATATGTAAAAAAGATGCAAACTTTGGTTTACCATTTTTTGTAAAACTATAATATTTAAAAGTTACTATCTCACCTATTTTAGGTGGAGTTATTCTTTGTTCCTTTGTAAATCCTGTTCCTAGATTAAATATTATCCCATTTTCAAGTTCCAATTTCAAACTTTTTAGAACCTTTGTTTTATCAGATATATTTACACCTATAACTTTACCTTCCATATCTTTGGCTTTTTTTACTTTTAAAATATAAGGTGATCTTCCTGTATGATAAGGTTTATTTGGATCTTTTATAATTATACCTTCCCCTTTTTTCTTTATAATATCTTCTAGGTAGCTATTTAGGTGCTCTTTATTTATAACTTTTTTTTGCTTTATTATATGAACATGTTTATTTTTATTTTTAAAAAACCACATTTTTGCTTTTTCTAATCTTTTTATAAAATTACCATTTGTATTTGGTACTTCAAAAATATTATAAGTTATCTCATTCCATTTTGAACTTGGTGTTTTATCCATTACAATACTTTGGATATTTTCAAAATCATCTCTTTTTGTCCAAAGTTCCCCATCAAGTTCAAAATTAGGAAAGTTTTTTATAAACCAATTTGGTGCATAAATCTTTTTGCCTTTTCTTGTAAGTAGCTCTTTACCATTCCAATATCCTCTTATCCCATCAAGTTTTTCGCTCATAAGCCAAGAGTTTATATTTTCATCTCCTTGGTAGCTTTGGGGTTTTTGAATTTGCATTGCAAAAGTAAAAATAGATAATAAACATAGTATAATAATTCTCATAATTTGCCTTTGTAATAAATAATGTAAAATATTATCATATTAAAGATAAAAAGATTTATTTTAAAAAACATCTTAAATTTAACTTTAACTTAAGAATTGCAAGGTATAATACGCGAATATTTTTCACTATAAAAAATTTGAAGGAAACTAAAATGTCAAGAAGATGTGCAATTTCAGGAAAAGGACCTATGGTTGGTAACAACGTAAGTCACGCAAAAAACAGAACTAAGAGAAGATTTGTGCCAAATTTAAGAACTGTTAGAGTTACTTTAGAAGACGGTACTACACAAAAAATCAGAATCTCAGCTAAAGAGTTAAGAACTCTTAAAAAACACTCATAAGAGAGCACTTTAGAGTAAAGTGCTTTCATGAGCATCTTTAGAAAAATAAAAAAATCCCTTGGGTGGGAATTTCGTTCAGCTAAGCCTGAATATGATCTAAATCCATTAATTTACTCACAATTAAAACCTTTTAGAGTACCATTAGTTCTAGTTCAAGTTGTAATGATTATAGGAACAATGGGATATATCCTAATTGATGATTTTCCAATTTTAGATGCGATTTACCAAACTGGTATTACATTTACAACTGTAGGTTTTGGAGAAGTTGCTCCAATCTCTCCTGCTGGAAGATTTTTTACTATTACACTTATTATTTTTGGATTTGCTTTGTTTACACTTTCAACTGCAATTTTGATTGATGCAGTTATTAAGGGTAGATTATTTGATCTTTATAAGGAAAGAAATATGCTTTATAAAATAGCTAGACTTAGAAAACATTTTGTATTATTCTATCACAATGAATATACTGCCCAATTAGCAAAGCAGTTTAACCAAAATCATGTACCATTTGTAGTTGTTGATCCTAGTGACGATATTGAACAAATTGCTAAAGAGTGTAACTATCCATATTATGTAAAAGAGGAACCTTTTAAAGAGACTGCTTTTTTAAAATCTCATCTAAGTTCAGCAAAGGGTGCAATATCACTTTCTAAAAATATTTCAAACAATATTACACTTATTGCATCAGTTAGATTATATGAAAAAGAGTTAGGAAGATCTCCTTTCTTAATAATTGCAAATGCAGAAACACAAAATGAAAAACTAAGACTTGTAAAACTTGGTGCAGATAAAGTTGTGGCAACTCCATCACTTATGGCAAAAAGAGTTTCTGCCATGGCTATTAGACCTGATATGGAAAATGTACTTGAAGAGTTTTTATATAAACCTGATACTCCAATTGATATGGAAGAGGCTTTTGTAAATGAAGAATCATGGGCTGTAAATAAAGAGATAAGAGATTTAAAACTTAGGGATAAATTTAAAGTATCTATTATTGGGATTACTGAGAAAAAAGGCAGGTTTATTCAAATGCCAAAAGGTAATGTAGTGATTACCCCAGGATGTAAGCTTCTTTTAGTTGGTAACCAAAGAGGTATTACAAAAGCTAGAAGAATAGTTGCTTTAAGAAATAAACCAAAAGATTTATAAGGAATTAAAAAAATGTTTACAATTTTACCTATAAAAGGTTTTATAGACCAAATAGATGGTTTTTTTTGTGATGGAATACATGCAGGATTAAAACCAAATGGAAATTTTGATTTAGGATTTATATATAGTGATACTCCTTGTGATGTAGAAGCAGTATTTACTTTAAACAAATTTCAAGCAGCACCATTAAAACATTATCAAAGATATGAAAAAGATTTTAAAACAAATTTTGTATTAATAAACTCTAAAAATGCAAATGCATTAACGGGAGAAAAAGGTATTGAAGATATTAATACTATATTTTCTTCTTTAGATTTTGATTTACTTAATCCTATTATGAGTAGTACAGGGGTTATTGGAAATCCTCTTCCTATTGATAAAATAGTAAAAGGTGCAAATAGTTTTGATTTGAGTTCAAAAGGTGCAGAAAATTTAAGCAAAGCTATTATGACAACTGATGCTTATCCTAAAACTTCTATGTATGAAGTGAAACTTGAAGATGGAAGCACTTTTAAAATAGGTTCAGTTGCAAAAGGTGCAGGGATGATAAATCCAAACCTTGCAACAATGCTTTGTTTTATATGTACAGATGCTAATATCCCAAAAGATGATATGAAAGAGTTACTTGAAGTAAACTCTCATACTACATTTAATGCTATTTCAGTAGATGGAGATACTTCTACAAATGATACTGTTTTACTTTTAACAAATAGAAAATCAAATGCATATGATAAAGAGGCTTTTAAAGAAGCCCTTAGACTTGTAATGCATGATATGGCTATGTTGATGGTAGCTGATGGTGAAGGTGCAAAAAAAGCTGTTGCATTTGAAGTTATAAATGCAGCAAATGATGAAGAGGCTGAAACTGCTGCAAAAGCACTATCAAATTCTCTTTTAGTTAAAACAGCACTTTATGGTGAAGACCCAAACTTTGGAAGAATTGCTTCAACTATTGGAGCTAGTCGTGTAACTTGTGATGATACTAAACTTGTAATCTCTTATAATGATGTAGTTGTATTCAACAAAGGTGAGTTTTGTTTTGATGCAGCTAGAGAAGAGAAAGCTGGTGAAGTTCTTAAAAATGACAAATACAAAGTTATCTGTGATTTAGGAGTAGGTGAGGGTAAATTTACAGCCTATGGTTGTGACCTTGGTTATAAATATATTGAAATAAACGCAGACTACAGAACTTAAAACAACAAATAAAAGTGGTTTTATGCCACTTTTATATCTCAATACCTTAAATCTAAAACAAATACTTTAAATCCTTTTCAACACTTTTTATTAAGTCTCAAATTGTTATAATCAATTAACTTTTTAAATAAGAGAGGTATAAAAAATGTTTCATGAACATAGAGAAGTTATCGCTGAATTAAAACAGAGTGATGGTCATTTTGTAAAAGTTTTTGAAAAACATAATGGTTTGGATGAAGAGATTGCTCAAATGGAAAAAGACCTTGCTGACCAATTTGAAATTGAAAAGAAGAAAAAAGAGAAGTTAAAACTAAAAGATGAAGTATATAATATGATTATTAAATACAAAAATGAGGCTGTGGTTTAAAAAAAACCTCTATTATAAAAAGGGATAAAAGTTTTTTTACTTTTATCCCTTTTTTTTTCCTTAAAATCTCTATAATAAGCCTTATACTAAGCCCTTTTTAGATAAAATATCTAAATTTTACAATAAAGGCATTTTTTAATGGAGAACCTTTTCGAAAATCAAGATATTATTAACATAAATATAGAAGATAGTATTAAAGCTTCATATTTGGATTATTCTATGAGTGTTATCATAGGTAGAGCACTTCCTGATGCAAAAGATGGATTAAAACCAGTGCACAGAAGAATTCTTTATGCTATGCATGATTTAAACATGAGTGCGAGAGCACCATATAAGAAATCTGCAAGGATAGTTGGAGATGTTATTGGTAAGTATCACCCACATGGAGATAGTTCTGTTTACGATGCACTTGTTAGGATGGCACAAGATTTCTCAATGAGAGCACCACTAGTTGACGGTCAAGGAAACTTCGGTTCAATTGATGGAGATAGTGCTGCTGCTATGAGGTATACAGAAGCTAGAATGACAAAAATCTCTGAAGATGTATTAAGGGATTTAGATAAAGATACAGTTAACTTTGTACCAAACTATGATGATACTTTAAAAGAACCAGATGTATTACCTACTAGAGTTCCAACTCTACTTTTAAATGGTAGTGAAGGTATTGCTGTTGGTATGGCTACAAAAATTCCTCCTCATAACTTAGGGGAATTATTAGATGCTGTATTACATACTATTGATAATCCAAACACAACTGCTGATGAGTTAATGGAATTTATCCAAGGACCAGATTTCCCAACAGGTGGTACAATATTTGGTAGACGTGGTATTATTGATGCATATAATACTGGTCGTGGTAGAGTTAAAATAAGAGCTAAACATCATATTGAATCAAAAGGTAAGAAAGAGGTTATTGTTTTAGATGAATTACCATACCAAGTAAATAAAGCTAGACTTATCGAACAAATTGCAAACCTTGCAAAAGATAAGCAAATTGAAGGTATTTCTGAAGTTAGAGATGAATCAGATAGAGAAGGTATTAGAGTTGTAATTGAGCTTAAAAAAGATGCAATGAGTGAGATTGTATTAAACAATCTTTATAAATCAACTCCAATGGAAACTACATTTGGTATTATTCTTTTAGCTGTATATAATAAAGAGCCTAAAGTATTTAATTTACCTGAGTTATTAAAAGTATTTTTATCTCATAGAAAAACAGTAATTATTAGAAGAACAATATTTGATTTAGAAAAGGCAAAAGCAAGAGCCCATATTTTAGAAGGTTTAAAAATTGCTGTTGATAATATTGACGAAGTTGTTAAGATTATCAGAGCTAGTGAAAATGATGCAGATGCAAAAGATAGACTTCAAGAAAGATTCTCTTTATCTCCAATCCAATCACAAGCAATTTTAGATATGAGATTAGGAAGACTAACTGGTCTTCAAAGAGATAAATTAGAAGCTGAATATCAAGAGTTATTATTACTTATTGCAGAACTTGAATCTATCTTAAAATCTGAAGAAAAATTAAATGAAATTATTAGAGAAGAGTTAGTAGAGATTAGAGATAAATATTCAGATGAAAGAAGAACTGAAATTGAAGATTCATATGATGAAATTGATATTGAAGACTTAATTCCAAATGAACCAATGGTAGTTACTATTACCCATAATGGATATGTAAAAAGAGTTCCAATTAAATCTTATGAAAAACAAAGAAGGGGTGGTAAAGGAAAAGTTGCCGTAACTACTCATGATGATGATTTTATTGAGAAGTTCTTTGTATCTAATACCCATGATACCTTGATGTTTATTACAAATATGGGACAATTATATTGGTTGAAAGTTTATAGAATTCCTGAAGGAAGTAGGTCTGCAAAAGGTAAAGCAGTTGTTAACTTAATCAACTTAAGACCTGATGAAAAGATTATGGCTATTTTACCAACAAGTGATTTTGATGAGTCTAAATCTTTAGCATTCTTTACTAGAAATGGTATCGTAAAAAGAACATCATTAACTGATTTTGCAAATATTAGAAGCAATGGTGTAAGAGCAATTGTTCTTGATGATGCAGATGAAGTTGTTACAGCAAAAATTACAACTCCTGATACTCAATTCTTGATGATATTTACAAGTCTTGGTCAATGTATCAGATTTGATATAGAAAAAACAAGAGAACAAGGAAGAACAACAAGAGGTGTAAGAGGTATTAAGTTTAAACACGATACTGACTTTGTTGTTGATGCAGAGATTATTGAAGATGATCAACATGAGTTATTAACAGTATCTGAAAAAGGTATTGGAAAAAGAACAACAGTTGATGAATATAGATTAACAAACAGAGCAGGTTCTGGTGTTATCTCTATGAAACTTCACCAAAAAACTGGAAATGTTGTTGGTGCAGTATTAGTTGATGAAACACAAGATTTAATGGCATTAACTTCGATTGGTAAAATGATCCGTGTTGATATGCAAACAATTAGAAAAGCTGGAAGAAACACTTCTGGTGTAATTATTGTAAATGTAGATGCAAAAGATAAAGTTGTATCTATTGCAAGATGTCCAAAAGAAGAAGATGAAGAGTTAAGTATAGAAAGTGCTGATACTATGGATGGTATCGATTTAAATGAATTTAATCTTTTAGATAAAGAAAAAACTACTGAAGAGAATAACTCTTTAGATGTAGAAGAAAACAATGATGATAAAGGAAATGAATAATGAGAAAATTTAATGTAGCAGTAGTCGGTGCTACAGGTGCTGTTGGTGAAGAACTTTTTAGAGTATTAAAAGATTATAACTTCCCAATCAACAATCTAGTTCCACTAGCAAGTGCAAGAAGTGCAGGAAGCAAAGTAGAATACGATGGAAAAGAGATTACTGTTTTAGAACTTACTGAAACTTGTTTTGAAGAAAATGAAGTAGATATTGCATTTTTTAGTGCAGGTGGTTCAGTATCTGAAAAATTTGCAAAATTTGCAGTTGAAGCTGGTGCAGTTGTTATTGATAATACAAGTCATTTTAGAATGGAACCAAATGTTCCTTTAGTTGTGCCAGAAGTAAATCCAGAAGATATAGCAAACTGGAAAGAAACAGGGATTATTGCAAATCCTAATTGTTCAACTATTCAAATGGTACTTGCTTTAAAACCATTAGATGATCTTTATGGTATCAAAAGAGTAGATGTTTCAACTTATCAAGCTGTTTCAGGTGCAGGAAAAACTGGTATGGAGGAGCTTGTTAAACAGATGCAAGCATTTTTCGCTTTTCAATTAGATGATGCAGAAAAAAATGCATTTGCACACCAAATTGCTTTAAATGTAATTCCTCAAATTGACGTAGCTCAACCAAATGGATTTACTAAAGAAGAGATGAAAATGGTAAAAGAGACTCAAAAAATCTTACATAAAGATGTACAAGTTGCAGCAACTTGTGTTAGAGTTCCAGTACTTAGATCTCACTCTGAATCTATTACAGTTACATTTGAAGATGATGTAGATGTAGATGTAGCAGAAATAAAAGATGCTTTAGAAAAATTTGAAAATGTAGAGGTTATTGATGATTTAGAAAATAATGCATACCCAATGCCAATTATTTCAACTGATACAGATATAACATATTGTGGAAGAATTAGAAAAGATGTTTATGCACACAATGTTGTACACTTTTTTAATGTTGCAGACCAAGTAAGAGTAGGGGCTGCTACTAATTCTGTTAGAATTGCATTAAAATGGATAGAGTTAGGAGAATAATTTTTCTATGTTAGAAAGATTTTTTGAAAGTACCATGTGGAAAGCAAGACTTTTTGTCTTGCTTGCTGTTATATTTGGTCTTATAGGTTCTACTATTCTTTTTATTGTTGCTTCTGTTGATATTTATGAAGTATTAACTTATGCTTTTGAAGTATATACAAAAGGATTACATCCTGAAGATTTCCATGAAGTAATTGTTAGTAAGATAATTGGAGCAGTCGATTTATATTTGATTGCTGTTGTTATGCTAATATTTGCATTTGGGCTTTATGAACTGTTTATTTCAAAAATAGATGTGGCAGAAGAATCAAACAATGGGACTAATATTTTAAATATCTCATCTCTTGACCAATTAAAAGATAAAATTGCAAAAGTTATTGTGATGGTTTTAGTTGTAAGTTTTTTCCAGAAAGTCTTACACACTAGCTATAATGGAGCTTTGGAGATGTTATATTTTGCACTTTCTATAGGATTATTAGCTGTTGGGCTATTTTTCCTTGGGAAAGTTGGAAAACACTAAATTACAAAAGGTTATATGTATGTCAAAAATTTTTGTTGATGCTTGTCTTAGAAAAGAGACTCCATACACACCTGTATGGATGATGAGACAAGCAGGAAGATATCTTCCAGAGTATATGGAAGTTAGAAAAAAAGCTGGGGATTTTTTATCTTTATGTCATAATCCAGAGATGGCTTGTGAAGTTACAATTCAACCACTTGATATAGTTGGGGTTGATGCGGCGATTTTATTTTCAGATATTTTAGTTATTCCAAATGAGATGGGAATGAAATTAGAGTTTATTAAAGGTGAAGGTCCTAAGTTTGATACACCAGTTAAAACACAAGAAGATGTTGATGCATTACTTGGTGGTGAAGAAGCAGCTGATAAACTAACTTATGTATATGAAACTATCAAATTATTAAAACAAAGATTACCAGAAGATAAAGCACTTATTGGATTTACAGGTGCTCCTTGGACACTTGCTACATATATGATTGAAGGGCAAGGTACAAAAACATATAATATTTGCAAAAAGATGATGTATTTAAACCCTGAACTTCTACATAATATTCTTAGAAAAGTTACAGAAGTAGTTAAATACTATATGATAAAACAAATTGAAGCAGGTGCTGATGTTGTTCAAATCTTTGATTCATGGGCTGCTGCAATTGAACCATCAAAATATGATGAGTTCTCTTGGTCATATATGGTTGAGATTGCTGAATATATAAAAGAGAAGTATCCAAATATCCCAGTTATTATGTTCCCTAAAGGTGTTGCGGCATTTATTGAAAGGGGATTAGTTTATGGTAACTTTGATGTATTTGGTGTAGACTGGGGAACTCCAATGGCATTAGCTAAAGAGAAACTTGGGAGTCAATATGTACTTCAAGGAAATATGGAACCAACTAGATTATACTCAAAAGAGAAAACTACAGAGTGTGTAGAGGGTATTCAAAAGATTATGCAAGGTGAAGGTCATATCTTTAACTTAGGTCATGGTATCTTACCTGATGTTCCAGTTGAAAATGCAATCCACTTTGTAAAAGAGTGTCAAAGAGTGTCAAAAAAATAAATGTCATATTCAAACTCAATTATCTTTGGTCCAGTTCCTTCAAGGAGATTTGGAATCTCTTTGGGAGTGGACCTATCTCCTTCTTCAAAACAATGTAACTTTGACTGTCTTTACTGTGAACTTGAAAAAGCAAAAACAGTAGATACTATGACTACATATCCAAGTGTATTAGAAGTGATAACAGCCATAAAAGAATCAATGCAAAAGCATCCTAAGATTGATGTTATAACTATCACAGCAAATGGTGAGCCAACTTTATATCCAAAACTATCAGAACTAATAGATGAGATAAACAAAATCAAAGGTGATACAAAAACCATGATACTTTCAAATGGAAGTACAATTTATCAAAAAGAGGTTTTTGATGCTTTATTAAAACTTGATACAGTAAAACTATCACTAGATTGTGTAAGTGAAAAGTGTTTTAAAAAACTTGATAGAATCCATGATGGTATTGATATTGAAAAGATGATTGAGAGTATGGTTGAGTTTAGAAAACAAACAACAAATAAGTTTGTTTTAGAAATACTATTTGTTAAAACTTTAAATGACAAAGATGAAGAGATAAATCTTTTATATAATACTGTTAAAAAGATAAATCCACATAGAGTAGATATAGGTACAATAGACAGACCACCTGCATATGAGGTAAAACCTGTAAGCTTTGAAACACTAGAAAAAGTTGCAAATACTTTTGAGGGTGTGAATGTAAATATTGCATATAAAAATAGACCAAAACAAACAAATAGTTTTAGTGAAGAGGAGATAAAATCTCTACTAATAAGAAGACCTTTAACGCAAGAAGATATAGATAATATGTTTGATGAAAATGCAAAAATAAGCTTATCAAACTTACTAAAAAATGGTGAAGTTAAAGTAGTTGATAGTACTGGAATTAAATTTTATAGAAAATTATAAAAACTATAGAAAATCTCTTGACAAATCAAGCTTTTTTTACTATAATTCCAACCCATTTAAGAGGAAGTATAGATTCCGGCATAGCTCAGTGGTAGAGTAGATGACTGTTAATCATTTGGTCCCTGGTTCGAATCCAGGTGCCGGAGCCACTTAACAACCTTTTAAATAATTATAATTTTACATAGATTCCGGCATAGCTCAGTGGTAGAGTAGATGACTGTTAATCATTTGGTCCCTGGTTCGAATCCAGGTGCCGGAGCCACTATTTAAAATTTTATTCAAACTTAATAATCAAAATCCGGCATAGCTCAGTGGTAGAGTAGATGACTGTTAATCATTTGGTCCCTGGTTCGAATCCAGGTGCCGGAGCCACTTTAAAAATTTTATTTTAAATCAATTTACTAAACAATCTTTTCTCACAGAGAGTGTAAACACAAGAAAATATTTCTGCGTTAAATCAATTTTTTAATATAGTCATTAACAGACGTTAACTCCTATACTAAAAAATCAATTTGCCTTGAACTCTTTCAAAATCTTATTCATTAAATTGATTTGTAAAAATAAGCTTTAAATAATAAATTAGTATAATAATTATTACTATGCTATTAACAGTATATTTAATTAGTTGGAGTTAATTTAATGGAACAAAAGTCTAATATTACATATAGAGCAGAAAAATTATATAAGCATTCTAGAGAAAAATTTAGTTATCTAATTAGAGAAGTTGTTTCAAATGCAATTCATTCAACAATCATACGAACAAATGCTGAAACAGATGTAATCCCAAGAGTGGAATTTTCTATAGAGTTAAATGATAATGAGATAATTATTATAATTAAAGATAATGGAGATGGGTTTACAGAACATAATAGTATTTATTTTACACATTTAGATGAGCCAAATCCACAAAAAAAAGATCTAATGTTTAATCCAATGGGGCAAGGGCGATTAGCAATTGTTTTTTATTCAGATGATGCTGAATATAAATCTGTCTTTAAAGAAAAAGATGGGACATATAAAGAAAAAATATTTAAATACCCAAATGAAGGACAATCATCATTATTTGATATAGAAGAGAAAGAAGGCTATAACACGAATAAGAGAATTAATGAAACTATATTAACTCTTATTATAAACAAACAACAAACATTTAAACGTGCAAATACTTTTTTTAAACAATATTCGACAGCAGATAAATTACGAAATTGGTTTATAGATAATTTCTTTCCATTTTTTATAGATATAAAAAATCTTGAGTTACATATAACTTTCAATGGTGAATCAAAACTATTAGATAATTCTTATATAGAAAATAATGTCAAAAGTATTGATTTTACTGTAGACTTTGAAGATAAAGATTTAGGTACAAAAGATTTTAATTTATGGTTGTTGAAAAAAGATAATAGTTCACCTAAAATTAAGAATAAAATTAAGTGTTACGCACGGCAATTAAAAGCTGAAATAGATATAGCAAAAATTGAATATGAAATAAACTTGAATGAATCTTATGACTTTTTATTACTTTCATCATATTTTGATGAAAGTGTAGACCAAAAAGGTGATAAGATTGAAATCGAAGAGGAAAATATTGAAAAAATACAGACTATATTAAATGAAAAATTAAGTAGCTTTTTTTATAAAGAAATTGAAAAAAATAAAAAATTAAGTATGAAAAATTTTAAGAGTGTTAAAAATAAATACCCTTCTTTATCAACATTTACTGATGAATTTAAAGTAAAACAAACAAAAAAAATTTTAACTGAAAGTGATATCTTGTCAACTGCATTAGAAAATAAAGGAAAAGCGGAAAAAAATTATTGGACAAAAGATAAAACAGATAGTTCAGAAAATGAGAAGTTATTAAATTCAAGTCTTTATATTTATATTGAACATAGAAGAAGAATATTAGAGAAATTAAAAGAATTAATTAAAAAATTTGATAATGAAGGTAATAAAAAATCAGAATTAGAAGATGAAATTCATGACTTAATATTTAGAAGAGGAGAAAAAATCACAGAATCTGATAATATTAATCATTTACATAATTTGTGGATTTTAGATGATAAGTTTACAGTTTTTTCAGAGGCTAGAAATGGGCAAAGTACAAATAAGGGTCAAGAAGCAACAGATATTTATTTATGGATGAATGACAAAGAAAGACCCAAAGAACTATTGATTTTAGAATTAAAGTCTACTACTCATTCTCATAATACTGGTGATAAGTATGAGAGTATGTTAGCCCAAGTAAAAAGATATGCAACGAAATTTTATGATAATCCTGAAAAAATAATTAATTGGAGTGTTGATACAGGCAGTATACTTTATAGTGGTATAATACTTGCTAGAAAAAGTGATATTTTAAAAGAATTAAACTCAAATAATATTGCTGGAAAACCAAACAAAATACCTTTTCTTGAATGCTCATATTTTTTTAATGAAGAATTCTCAATATCAAAAAACTGTTACAATGAGCCTGAATATAAAAAAATTAGAATTGAAATGTATGCATATGAAGATATTCTTCATTTATCTCAAGATAGAAATGAAATCTTTTTTAAATTACTAAATAGTGAATTAGAAATAGATTATAATAATTTAGAATAATTATATAATCTTCGAGAATGATATATCTCAATTTTTTTAATACTTGGTATAAATGTACAAGACTTCTATGTTACCATTCTAATAAAGTTTAAACCTATCACATATGCAAGATAAACTCTCAAATCAAACTCATACTGATGATAGTTTGTATATAGTTTAAAAGGCCTTGTTGTGTTGTTTCTTTTTTATGTGGCTAGTTCATGTACTACAATCATTTGTAAAAATCTTGGGATACATTTTTAAAAATCGAGGCTATTCTTATTTCATTTTTACTTTTTCACCTTGAACTCTTGAGATAAAAGTGTGTAAATCTAAGGTATCATTTATTATTTTGACTTTTTCATTATTTGAATAACTGTTTTGAAGTTAATTTGTAAGTTCAGATATATATATCTATTTAATGAGATTGAACTAAAATCTTGTGATTCATATAATTTTCTATATAAAAGTTCCATTGCATGAACTTTTTCTTGAATATTTGTCAAAGAGTTTTTGTGTTTTTGTTCTGGATTTTTGATTTTCTAATTTTATTAAGCTAATAGTGATTGCAAGATATAAAAAAGCAAGATTCGGATTGTTAATATTCATGTTAAAGATATATACTTTTAATAAAAAAGGAATATTTATGAGTTTAAAAAACTGGACACTTTTAATTATTTTATCAATAGTTTGGGGAGGGTCATTTTATTTTATTGAGAAGTCATTAGTTTATTTTACCTTTGAACAAACAGTGTTCTTTAGGGTTTTTTTTGCTTCAATATTTATTCTACTAGTTTTACTTATAAAAAGAATAAAAATTATTTTAGATTTAAAACTTTTTGGTATGTTTTTTGTAATGGGTAGTTTAAATAATGTGATCCCATTTTTAAGTATAACATATGCACAAGAAACAATAACAGCTTCATTGGCATCTTTATTGAATGCGACAACTCCAATTTTTACGGCAGTTCTCGCACACTTTCTAACAAAAGATGAAAAAATATCCTTTCTTAAACTTATAGGAATTTTGATAGGATTTGTTGGAATAATTATCTTATTATTGCCTCATAGCTTTGGTGATTTTGAAATAGCAGGTACATTTGCTATATTAGCAGCTATCTCCTATGCTTTTGCAGGGGTTTTTGGAAAAAAATTAAAAGATTATAATCCTATATTTAATGTATTTGGGATGTTAAGTGCAAGCTCTATAATAATGTATTGCTTATTTTTCTCATCAATAAACAATATGGAAGTCAAATCCTTGTATCAATTTAAAGATTTAATTCTTCTTGCAATTGTATCAACATCAATAGCATATATTATCTATTTTAGATTACTTTTTAGTGTTGGTGCTGTAAAATTGTTATTGGTTACATATTTAATCCCTATTAGTGCATCTTTATTAGGTATATTTCTTTTAAATGAAGAATTCACTATAAATATGTTATTTGGTGCAGGAATTATTTTTGTATCTCTATGGTTAATTAATAAGAAGCAATGATGAATAAATTAGAAGAAAAAAGTAAATACTACGAAGATATAAAAAAGGCAATTGAGTATTTTGATAAGAATTATACTTACCAACCAAAACTTGAAGATGTGTCTTTACACATAGGCATGAGTAAACATCATTTTGCAAGAATATTTAAGGAATATGTTGGTGTAACTCCTATGCAATTCTTACAAGCAACTACATTAGCTCATGCAAAAGAGAAACTTAAGAGTTCAACTTCAATATTAGATACTTCAATAGACTTAGGTTTATCAAGTTCAAGTAGACTACACGAATTATTTGTAAACTTTATTGGGGTAACTCCAAATGAATACAAAAAAATGGGAGAAAATCTTAATATTATATATGGTTTTGGATTTTCACCTTTTGGTAAAACAATGATTGCAATTACTAAAAAGGGTATTTGTTCATTGGAATTTTATGAAGAGTCTTATGAGGAAATATTAAATAGATTAAAAACAAATTGGAATAAAGCTAAGTTTATTCGAGATGATAAAAAAGCTCAAGAATTATTGGACAAAATCTTTATAAAAAAAGAAAAAATGAATCTTTTTGTAAAAGGGACAAATTTTCAAATCAATGTATGGAAAGCAATTTTAAATATTAAAAGTGGAGATATCTCAACTTATTCAGATGTAGCTGAATTTATAGGAAAACCAAAAGCAGTCAGAGCAGTTGCAACTGCAATAGGTTCAAATCATATTGGCTTTTTAATCCCTTGTCATAGAGTAATATCAAAAAGTGCTGCTATAGGTGGATATAGATGGGGAATTGATAGAAAAAAAGTTGTTTTAGCCTATGAAGAAAGTTAAATATAAAGAAAATAATTTTATATTTTTCACTAATTGACTGCCAAAATTTGAGATATAATACAAAGTGAAAATCTCATAGAAAGTCTGTATTTGTGATGATATAGGCTATCTGTGATTTTTTTGGTTAGTATCTAGGTGCCGGAGCCACTTTTTGTTTTCAAAGAAAACAAATCAAATCACTAAGCATACTTTTTCTCAAAGAGAGTGCAAGTACAAAAAGATTACTGCTTCAAATCAAAAAAATATTATAGTCATTAACGGACGTTAACTCCCATAACATTTTTTACTTTTCATTGAACTATTCAAAAATTATATTCATTGATTTGATTTAAAATATTTCTATAGAATTAAATTAATTTGGGCTATTTTAAGAATTGAATTTAAATATGTTATAATTAAAAAAAGCTTTTCAAGGATTACAAATGACTAAAATTATGGAACGAGTTATTGAAGATGTTCAATCATTATCAACAAACGAAAAAAATAATTTAATGAAATACTTGATAGCTTCTTTAGATGAAACCCATGATAACGATTCTGAGCAACAATGGGCAAATCTAGCTAAACAAAGATATGAAGAGATTGAAACAGGAAAAGTTCAAACTGTAAGTTGGGATAGTATAAAACAACAAGTAATATCTTAATATGAAACAAATATCATTTCATCCAGATATTGCAAATGAAATCAAAGGTTCTTATACTTGGTATGAAGAAAAACTACAAGGTCTAGGAGATAAGTTTTTATCTGAATTAGAAGAAGGATTCTTAGCCATACAAAACTTTCCAGATACTTGGGCGACATTCCAATTTGGCTTTAAAAGATATATCTTAAATAAATTCCCTTTTTCTATAATTTATAAAACAAACAATGAAGAGATTTTTATAATTGCTGTTATGCATAATAGTAGAAAACCTGCTTATTGGTTAGATAGAAGTAAATAGATATCTTATTTTACTTTTAAAGATGAAGTTATTTTGATTTTATTTATTGCTCATTAATATAAGAAACCAGAGTATTGATTTTATGAAAGTGGAGATTCAACCTCAGGGGTGTAATTTCAAAATATTATTCATTAAACTGATTTAGTAATTTTAATATACTAACTTATGTTAATTATCAACATAAGAAATTTATTTGAAATTTTTTATAAATGTAAAAAGTTGACCTTTATACATAATTTTTTTTATTAGGTTTATTTGTAGCCAAATTATAATTTTAAACTATTGCATAGTATAATAAATAAATAGTATTATTTATTACAATAAGGATTAGAATAGAATGTTATTTACAGAACGTGACTTACTTGAAAAGACAAAATTTATATCCTCTAAGGCAATCAATGTTATTAAATATCAAGAAATTTTTGATAAATATAATTATCACAACTTATTTAATGTAATTAATAATATAGATTTAATTGTAGAATTAAAGAAGATTGATAAACAAAGAATACAAAAACATATTGAAAAAATATTTTTAAAAATAGAAAAAGATTTTTATTTATTTTTAGGAAAAAATAAAATGAAAAATCTTTATTTATATTGTAATAATTTTACTGAAAAAGAATTATATACATTAATTGAATTAATAATAAGAGTAAAATATAAAAGTAATTCTGATAGAAATTTAGACATTATGCTTAAACGTTATGGTTTAAATAATTCATCTTTAGAAACACTTGAAGATATTGGACTATATTATGGTATTACACGAGAAAGAGTCAGACAAATTTCAAATGATATTATAATTAGACTTTCTGAAATATTATTATCCACAAGATTTAAAATATCTAAATACTTACATGAAAAATTATTTAAATTGAAATCTTTTTTAGATTCAAATGACTATCTCATTACAGAGACTTGTTTGTTTGATTTTATTAATAAAGAGTATATTGATGTAGACAAAAATTTTATATATTTTTTAATAAATATTCTAAATTATGAAAATGTAGTAAATCTTGTTGAGTACAGTGGAGAAAAAGAAAAAGGCTTATGGATTAAACGTAACACAAATATTCATCATGAGAGAATTAAAATAATAACTTCTTCTTTCAACAAAATACTTAAAAAAGAAGATAAAATAGATAAGTTTAAATTTATTGGAGATGTAAAAAGGGAGATAAATAATAGAAAAGAAGATAATGAACTAATTTTATCTTTACTTAAAGTATGTACTGATTATGAAATATATGATTCACATATTGAAAGAAAAATTGAATATTTACCTAAAAAAGAACAAATATTTAAAATTATAGAAAAAAGTAAAGAACCATTACATATTAAGGATATTTGTAAAACTCTGATGAATTATGATAATAGTGTAACTCAAAGGTATGTATCTTCAATATTATCAAATGATAATAGGTTTTGTAATATAAGTAAGTCAGGAAGATGGTTTTTGACAGAAGATAATCACCAGAATATTACAATTAAAGATGCAATAAAAAAAGTATTAGAAAATGGAAAGATATTGAGTATTGATGATATCTATAGTGAGGTATCAAAAATAAGATATAAAACAAAAAAAAGAAGTTTAATAACAAATTTATATAATTATGAATTATTTGAAAATATAAAAGAAAATCATTTTGCATTATTTGATGGTAAAAATTCTAAAAGTATTGAAAAACGGAAAAAGAAAATTGAGGAATCAAAATTTGACATATTAAATTATATAAAAAAAGAATTAACTGAAGAAATCACTTTTCCTAAATTAATTTTAAAAATAAAATCAGAATTTGACTATAGTGAACAAGCTATTAGAAATTTTGTACTAAGGCAAGATAATCTTATAAAAAGAAAACACTTTGGTAGAATATATATAATGTATTCTGATGAAAATAAAATTATTGAAAAAATTACATTACGAGAAAGAATTCAAGATGATGTAAGGAGCATACTTTACTCTAATCCAAATACTCCTTATCGAAAAAAATATTTGTATGATGAAATTTCAAAGAACTTTAATTGCAATAAAATTACATTTTATAACTATTTGAGAGAAATGACAGATATTAAGCATTGGAGAGAAGATATAAAGAATTACTATGTAATGTATGAGTATTCTAAAGATTCAAATTCAATTGATATTTTAGATAAAAATATAGATGGAATAAAAGACAAAGTCACAAAAGAAAATCTTTATGATGTAAAAAATTATTTAACAGTTGAAAAAATTGATATAGGCATATATAAACTTTCTATTCAATTTGAAAAGACAATAAAAAAATTTCTTGAGCTTTGTAAGGAAAAAAAACTGTATGACATTACAAATAAAGATTTGAAATCTTTAGTAAATATGATAAATTATATTGAAAAAGAAGGAATTGTTAGAAAAGGTTTTTATCTTAATATCTTAAGGGAAGAAAGAAACAACATAATGCATGATGGAATTACAACTTCAAAAGAACAATTATTTTTTAAGGCTCATTATTTTGTTCCTTTATATTTTGATAATATTTTATTTTTTGAGAGGAAAATAGAAGATATAACTTAAAAAAGTTTTTTTGAATTTTTTACAATGAATAACTTATGTGAGATGCAATTACTATAGTAAGGTTTATGGCATAATTCTTTTTCTAATTCATTGATTATTTAGTATGTGTATTTGTAATTATCTTTTGCTGTTAATTTACAAGATAATACATTTCTTATCATTATTTATTTAGATTATCATCCTAATACAACTTCCCAAACCTATCAACATAAGTAAGATAAACTCTCAAATCAAACTCATACTGATGATAGTTTGGTTCCATAAAAGTACATAGTTTATAAAAGGCTTTGTCGTGTTGTTTCTCTTTTATGTGGGCTAATTCATGCACTACAATCATTTGTAGAAACTCTTGGGGTACGTTTTTGAAGATTGAGGCTATTCTTATTTCGTTTTTGCTTTTTAGTTTTCCACCTTGAACTCTTGAGATGAATGTGTGTAAACCTAAGGCATCATTTATTACATTTATTTTTCCATCATAAACTACTTTGCTAAGTGGTAAAGATTTTTTTAGGAATTGATTTTTTAAATCTATTGTATATTCATACAAAGCCTTGTCACTTTTGTATTCATGACAAGTTTTGTATTTGCTTAGTAGATATTTGTCTAGCTTTTTTTCATCTAGTAGTTTTTGTATTTGCGAAACATACTCTTTTGGGTAGTGGGCTAGATATTTTAGTTTACTCATTTTTAGATTTTAAATCTCATCTAGCTTTTTTTGAAACTCATCATTTAACTTTTCAAGTTGTTTTAGTAACTCTCTTAGTTCTTGCTCACATTTTGCTTTTTCTGCACCATTTAAAGCTTCAATCTCTTCTATTCTTGTTCTAATAGGTTTTGTTGCTTGACTTTTTTGGGTTACGATTGCTGCTCTTAGTTTTTTTATCTCTTTTTTATTTCTTTTTGGTTTTTCTACTTTTTTTTCTTCAACTGCATCATCTTCCCAACCAATTTTTTCTAAGAACTCATCATAAGTTCCGTTAAAATAGTCAGCTGAATCATTTGTAAATACAATCAATCTATCACATACAGCTCTTAATAACTCTTCCGAGTGAGTAACTATCATACAAGAACCAGGAAATGCTTTTATTGCATTTGTAAGGGCATCTATAGAGTCTATATCTAAGTGGTTTGTTGGCTCATCTAGGAAAAGTAGGTTTACATCTTGGGCTATGATTTTACCAAGCATTACCCTTGATTTTTCTCCCCCTGAGAGAAGTGAGATTTTTTTCTTTGCATTATCTCCACTAAACATCATAAGACCACAAATGCTTCTAATAACTGCTTCTGGTAGTTTGTGATTTACACTATAAATCTCATCCATGATTGTATTTTCTTGGTTTAGATGTGAGATATTTGTTTGACCAAAGTGACCAAATACACAAGATGAGTGAAAATCTACACTACCACTTAAAGCCTCAAGCTCTCCTGCTATAGTATTAAGTAAAGTTGATTTACCTTTACCATTTTTTCCTATGATTCCTATAGTTTCACCTCTTGATAAAGCAAAAGTGATATCTTTGAAAAGAATTTTATCAGGTGTATAACCAAAAGATAAATCTTTTACTTCCACCAAAAATTTAGCTGCAGAATCTTTATAGTTAAAATCAAACTTTAAATTTGCATCATAATCCAAATCTTCTAAAATATCCATTTTCTCCAAGATTTTAACTTTTGATTGAGCTAGTGTAGCTGTTGCTGCCCTTGCTTTGTTTTTAGCAATAAACTCTTCTAAATCTTTTATCTTTTTCTCTTGGGCAATTTTTTGTTTTTCATGGTGCTCTTCATTTGCTAAAATTTGTTCATAAAATTTTCTTGTTCCACCTTGAATCATAAAAGCACTTTTTCTTACTATTCCTAAAGTATGTGTACAAACACTATCCATAAAATCTCTATCATGAGTGATTAGGATAACTTCCCCTTGGAAGTTTTTTAAAAAATCTTTTAGCCATCTAATAGACAAAATATCCAAATAGTTTGTTGGCTCATCCAGTAAAAGCATATTTGGTTCAGTTAAAAGTAATTTAGCTAGGTTAATTCTAATTTGATAACCACCTGAAAAAGATTTAGGATCTTTGTCTAAATCCTCCATAGTAAAACCTAAACCAAAAAGTATCTTTTCAGCTTTATAAATTTCATATTTATCCTCTTCACTTAAGGCAAGAGCTGTTTCATTTATCAAAGTTTTTTCAGTGAAGTCAAAATACTGTTTTAAAGCACCTATTTTATAGGCTTTAGGCAGTTTTATCTCTCCACTATCTTGATGTTCCTCACCCAGTATAAGTTTAAAAAGTGTAGATTTACCTGTACCATTTCGCCCCACAAGACCAACTTTGTCTTTGGCATTTAATCTAAGATTTAAATCTTTATATAAATCATTTGTTGGATAACTTTTTGAGATGTTAACTAATTCAATCATGGATTCTTCTTTGTATGTTTTTTGAGTTTGGGATTATACGGTATGATGGGTTATAGGTTTATAAAGTGAGGATAGTTTTAAATTTGAAGTTATTTAACAAGTTTTTTTAGTCGTCGATATATTGTTTAATTTATAGAAAAAGAGTTTGTAAGATAAAGACATAGTTGTTATACTATATCTTTATGTTTATTAAAATTTTTATTAACGCTTACGCGATTTGTTTTTTATATTGATTTATTGATTCAAAAATTGTATCCCAAATCTCTGATATTTCTAGTACACATTGTCTATTAAATAGGTTTGAAACACCTTGTGCCATTTCATTACTATCAACTTCATATTTGATTACTTTATCACTGAACTTAACTACTACATTGTTATCTTGAAATGTAGCTTTATATTTGCTTCCAATCATTTTAATCCCCATATTTTTTATAATACAAATAATAATAAAATGATATAACAAGATAGTCACCAGAAAGTAACAAAAAAGTTTAAAATTTAAACATTTTTGTTTATGAAGAGCAACTCACGTGAGATATCCCAGCTATTCCAAAAAAGTCTGTTGGTTTTTTTCTATAATATTTTTCTTCTATCTCTTTTGTTTGTTCGTCATATGGATTAGTCATGATTTCTTGTAACTCTTGAATTAAATCATAGTTTCCATTTTCGGCATTTTGATATGCTGTTACTAGATGCCATTCTCTTAATGTATATTTTGGATTTGTTTGTTTCATATTTATTGAAACAGTTTTTAAATCTTCATCTAATTTTTCTTTCCAATTTTTTAACCATTTATTCCATGCTGATTTTATATTTTCCTTTTCAAAACTATTATCATAAAAAGATTTTGATATACCATTTATATCTTCAGGGATATTTGATAACTCTCTAAAAAATATAGTATAGTCAATAGGATTTTCCATTAAAAGATTGATTAACTCATTAAATATTTCAAAATCAAATTTATCAAGTCCTAGTTTTGAAGCCCACATCTTTTCTATCTTTGATTGCATTATATTTGCGAAATCGTTTTCAATACTTTCCAATTGTTTTAAACTATCAGGTGTAGATTTAAGTAAAGGTTTTAAGGCACTGCAAAATGATTTAAAGTTTTTTTGAGCTGCTTGGGGTTGATTGAAAAATGAAAAATGCATCCCTCCACCAGTCCATGGTTGATAGTTTGGATCAAACATATCAATAAATCCAAAAGGTCCATAATCTAAAGTAAATCCACCTGCCGCACAGTTATCACTGTTGAAATTACCTTGACAATATCCTACTCTTATCCAGTTTGCCACAAGTGAAGTTAGTCTATCTTGATAGTTTTTTGCTAAAAGTAATACTTTCTCTTTTAGGCTTAATTCTTGATTGATTATTTCACTATATTCTCTATCAATTAGATGTAACACAAGCATCTCCAACTCTTTTAAAGCATCTGGATGTTCATCTTTTCTAGCTCTTCTTCCAAAAAGTTCAAGTTGTCCAACACGTATAAAAGATGGGGCAACTCTTGTTGTAATTGCCACATCTTCTTCTATCATAAGCTCAGGGTCTTTTGAGTAAGAATTATCTCTAAACCAAGGTCTACTTACTTGCTCTTTTTTAGAAGTGAAAAGAGTCAAAGACCTAGATGTAGGGATTCTTAGTTTATACATATGCTCTTGGGCTAAAAACTCCCTAACACTTGATCTTAAAACTGCACGTCCATCTGCACCTCTACAATAAGGGGTTCGACCTGCTCCTTTTAGTTGAAACTCCCATCTTTTGCCATTTAAAACTGCTTCTAAAACTGAGATTGCTCGTCCATCTCCATAGCCATTTCCTGTTTGAAAAGGGCATTGGGCATAATATTCTGTACCATAAATAGAAAGTGCATATCCCGTTGCCCAACCTGTATCTCTTATTTGTTCAGGTAGATTTGAAATATCACCAGAAAACATCTTTGTAAAATCTTCAGATTTAATTAAAGTTTCATCAAAACTCAATTCTTCAAAAAAAATTTTACTATGTGAAATATATATTGGTTCTTTTAAAGCAGTTGGCTTCACATTTACATAGTGTCCAGAAAACACCTCTCTAGGAAATTTATTGTCTGAATTATTTTTTTCATCAGGGTCTCTATTAAGCTTTTCTATAAAAGAATAGTTAGTATATTTTGTAAGTTCTTCAAATGTTTGTATTTTTTCTTTCATTTTTTATAATCCATTAATTTTTATATATTTAGACTTTTAACATAAGTACTTGAAAGGTATAGAAAAAATATGATTTAAAAATATTTATTAAGTAAAAAATAATCATAAATAAAAGTGTTACTTAAACTATTATCTATATTAAATTTTTAACTTATTATTAAATACAACTAAGATAAATTTTGAAAGGATGTTTTTTTATTGGGTGAATTGGAGGGATTATAATGGTTTCTTTGCTTCATTTACATGTCATTACATTAGTCGTGATTTACATAAATGTATTGATTTTTAAAAAAAATATTTTAAATAACTTAGGTTCCAAGTATTTTTTTATAAATTATATTTACCATAATCACAAGAAAATCAGTTGCTTCCTAATAACTTATCCTTTTTTTATTATTTTAATTTATTATTTGCAAGAGAATATATTTTTAGTGAGCTCATTTTTTATATCTATTCTTCATGTTTATTTTTTATATGAGATAATTTCTAAGAAAAATATAAATAAAAGAGAAGCCTATATAGCTTGGTATAAACAAAATGTCACCCATAGTCTTTCTATGCATTCTTATGATATTTCAAAAAAAGATTTCACTTTTTTAAATGAAAGATTAAATCTTGCTATTTTATTTAAATTTGAAATTATTTTATACCTATGCATAGTAATAGAAAGTGAAGTTATGTATGAGCTTATATCTTATTTTCGTCCATGAAATAAAATTTATGCTAAAATTAACCCTTAATTAATATATTTGAAGGTGTTTTAGTGTCAATTTATGCTTTACAATCATTAGCAGGTGGATTTCTAGATGAGGATTTAGAACATTTTAACAAACATTTTGATGACTGGTGTATTCAGTTTGAGAGTTATGAAGAAGCTATGGATATAGTACAAACTCTTGAAAATCAAGAAACAATAGATGTAGTTGAAATAACGCCCTTAAGTTATCCAAAGTATTTTTTTAATTCTTTACAAGGTACAGTTTACACAACAAGACAGGTTGAAGATAAAATCATCTGTGTTATAGAGCCCTTTATTGGTTCTAGTTTTAGAATTGCAATATGTGATTTAAAAACAAAAAATGTGAGATTTACAAAAACAACATACAAGAGTATTCCAAGTATTGAAAATGCTTTTGCAAATTTTGATGAGATATAAAATTTATTAATAAAAAAATATCTTACTTGCTCCACCACAATTTAAGTTTTAGATTAAAACTTGAAGTATATCCAACATCAGTAAATTTAAGATTTTTATTTTTATCATAAATTAGTGTTGTTGGGTAGGCTTTTACATTGAATCTATATGCAAAGTCATTGTAAGTATCATCTACAACTTTAAAGTTTAGATTGTTTTCTTTTAGATATTTTAGTATCTGTTCTTTTGTTCCTGATTGACTTGCTATTGTAATAACTTGATAATTCTTTGATAATTCATCTATTGTTGGGGATTGTAATTTACAAATAGGGCACCATGTAGCCCAAAAGTAAACTAATGTAGGTTTTTCTTTATCTAAAGTATAACTTTTGTCATCAATTAGTTTAAAGGCGTCATAGGGAAGATTTTCTTTATTTAAATCTTGCGATTTATAGTAACTAACTATATTTAGGGCTATTATTATAAAAATTGAGTATTTAACTATCTCTTTAATATATTTTTTTATTTTTTCATTCATAATGCAATTTTAGCTTGTGGTTTTTTTAATATTACTTAGGAAAAAGTTTTATTTAAAATTTATATATTACAATATGCAATCTATTTACATTATGTAATATTAATGGTATAATTCTTTTATGAAAAAATCTATACCCAAATTAGAAGTGTTAAGTGATTCGCTTAACTCACATATGACTTATTATAAATTTAATAAAATAGATATTCATCTATCTAATAACTATCGTAAGGGTAGGATAAATGCTGCAAAATGGCTCAATGATTTAGTTTTTTATTATATACAAAAGGAAGCAAATCTTATTGAAGAGTTTAAAGAACATATTCAAAAACAGAAAAAAGAGTTATCTTCTTTGGATGAAACAGAATTTAAACAAGGTTTGTTTGATGAACTTAATATTGTTGAAGAGATTATAAGTAAGTAGATAAAAAAGGAAAAAGATGTTAGATATAGTTTTTTATTTTGTTTTTTTTATCTTTTTAATTTTTACATATAGTTATATTAAAGAGAAAAAGACACAAAAAAATAAAATCCCTTTTCATAAAGAGAGACTAAAATAGGTGTCATAAAAAAATGGTATAATAAATTAAGGATTAAAATTGAGTATAAATAAATATATAAATAAACTTTCAAATATCAAACTTGAAAAAAATCATAGAATTATTTTAATGCTTATATATGCCATCATCATGTTTATTTCTATACAAACTCAAATGGGTTTAATCACGTTTATACTCCTATTTGTAGTGGCTCCTATAAGTATATACTTTTATGTAAAAAAGTTATTTCCTAAAAAAGATTGACTCTCTTGTTAATTATTCATTAATATATTATTGCACTTTTATTAACTTAGGTAGATTATAATTTTAATATAACAAGTAAAGGAAACGCGAATCCTTTTTGTAAAGTTAAATATGCGAAGTTTAACATTTAGTCTCCGAAATTTTAAAAGGCTCTAAAGGAGCCTTTTTTTATGCCTTATTATTTCAATTTATACAACAAAATCCATATTTTTTAAGTTAATTAAAATAACAAAGGATATAATCTATCTTATAAAACTAAAAATGAGGAAAATCTAAAAGATGTATGGTTTTTATAGGGTAGCTTCAAGTGTTCCAAAAGTACAGATTGCAAATACAGATAAAAATATCCAAGAGATAATCAAAATATTTGAACAAGAAAACAAAAATGAAAGTTCAATTGTACTTTTCCCTGAACTTTGTATCACTGGATATACAGTGGGCGATCTTTTTTTAAATCAAAACTTATTAGATTCTCAATATAAAGCACTAGATAAATTGTTAGAAAAAAGTAAAGGGATATCAACTATAGCAATTGTTGGAATAGTAGTTTCTTTTGAACATAGACTTTATAATTGTGCAGCAGTAATACAAGATGGAACTATTTTAGGGATAGTTCCCAAAAGCTATCTTCCAAATAAAAATGAATTTTATGAAAAAAGATATTTTCAATCAGGGCTTAGAATTAAATCAAAAACATTAAAACTTCTAAATCAAGAGATCCCTTTTGGAGTTGATTTATTATTTTCAGATGAAAATAATATAACTTTTGGAATAGAGATTTGTGAGGATTTATGGTCAATTTTACCTCCAAGTAATCAAATGGCGATAAATGGTGCAAATATGATTTTTAATCTTTCAGCAAGTAATGAACTTGTTGGAAAATCTTCATATAGGCAAGAGTTAGTAAAAACACAAAGTGCAAGATTGGTTTGTGCTTATGTTTATAGTTCTTGTGGAGTAGGGGAGTCAAGTTCTGATACTATATTTGGTGGAGATGCTTTGATTTGTGAGTATGGTTCTACAATTGCAAAAAGTGACAGATTTGCTTTAGAAAATCAAACAATAAGGGCAGATATAGACCTTGAAAAACTTATTTGGCTAAGAAATCACGAATCATATTTTGGAGATAGTATTCCAAGTGAAGTTAGAATCATAAAAATTAACTCAACACCAAAGATATCAAAATTGGATAGATATATAGACAAACACCCTTTTATACCATCAAATGAGAAGATGAAACAAGAGGTTTGTGAAGAGATTACAAATATTCAAGCCCATGGATTAATCAAAAGATTAACTCATATAAACTTAAAAAAAGTAGTTCTTGGTATCTCAGGAGGTTTAGATTCTACCTTAGCTTTATTAGCTACTTATAAAGCCTTTGAGATTTTAAACTTAGATGTAAAAGGGATTATTGCTATTACTATGCCAGGTTTTGGAACCACAAGTAGAACAAAATCAAATGCAATAAAACTATGTGAAGCTTTAGGGGTAACTATAAAAGAGATACCAATTTCTGAAATATCTTTAAAAGAGTTTGAGGCTTTAGGGCATGATAAAGATATTCATGATGTAACCTATGAAAATGTTCAAGCAAGGGCAAGAACATCTATTCTTATGAATTTAGCCAATAAAGAGGGTGCAATAGTTATAGGAACAGGGGATTTAAGTGAGATAGCACTTGGTTGGTGCACTTACAATGGAGACCATATGAGTATGTACTCTTTAAACAGTGGGATTCCAAAAACTCTTATCTCATATCTTGTTGAGTATTTTACTTATAAGAGTGATATTAAAGAGGTTTTAATAGATATTTTAAATACACCTATCTCACCTGAACTTCTTCCCCCTGATAGTGATAAAATTTCACAAGAAACACAGAGTATAATTGGACCATATGAACTACATGACTTTTTCTTATATCATTTTATAAGATATGGTGCAAAACCATCAAAAATACTATTTTTAGCCGATATTGCTTTTGAAGAGTATTCAAAAGATGAGATTAAAAAATGGCTTGATATTTTTATAAAAAGATTTTTTACTCAACAGTTCAAAAGAAATGCTATGCCAGATGGTGTGAAAGTTGGAACTATTAGTCTAAGCCCAAGGGCAGATTGGCGAATGCCAAGTGATGCCAGTTTTGAAGAGTGGTTAAAGTATTAATAGAAGCAGATTTATGTGTTTTACTCCTATTCACCAAAAAGGATATTCTCTTTTTGGTGAATAATTTTAGAAGTAAATATATTTACAACCAATAAAGTCAATATTGGAATAAATAGAAAGTAAAGTACTAAAATATCTGCTCTAAAATCCCAATATGATTCAAATAACATATCACTTACAAAATATGAACCCACACTTCCTAAAATTATTCCTAAACTACTTGCGCTAAAAGAGATAAGACCAAACTCTAGTAGAAATGAGTTTTTTATAGTTTTGTTTTTTATCCCTATCATTTTTAGTCTTAGTATATTGTTTTTTTGTAAATTCATTTGGTATTGAATAATTATAAAACTCATTAATAAACCAATAGTAATAGAGTACAGACTCATCTTATCAGTTATAGATGTTACATCTTTAACAATATTTGAAAAAGATTCAAAAAGACTCTTTACATCTATTACTGTTAGACTAGGAAAAGTATCTGTTAGTTTCAAAAGCATTTTTGAAGCATCATAATCTCCTTGTGAGATTGTAGCCAAGATAGTATTTGGAGCATCATCTATAGCACCTTTTTGAACTATTAAAAAGAAGTTAGGTGTAAACTCTATCCAATTTACAGATCTTATGTTTACAACTTTTGCTTTAAGCTCTAAACCTAATACATCAAAGATGACACTATCTCCTAATTTTATCCCTCTTCTTGAAGCATACCTCTCTTCTACACTCAACTCTATTGGTTTAGAAAAATCATTAGAATCATAGTCTCCACTAAAATCTCTTCCCTCAAGTAGTTTTTCACTTTTTTTTAGGGAACTTCTATATGATAGATTTACAGCAGCATCTCTTGAATTATTTTCTTCTAAGTCTTTTTTTGGTTCTTTACCATTTATTTTGATTATTCGTGCTCTTATCATAGGTGCTGTATTTTGAAGTTTTCCACCTAAACTTTGCACTTGTTTTTCTATATCTTTCAGTTGTTCCTCTTTTGCATCAATTACAAAAAATCTTGGTCTGTCATTTACACTTTTTGTTAAAGCATTTGATAGTGAAGAGCCAACTTGTGGAATAAGACTAAAAAATGTAGTACAAAGTAAAATGGCAGAAAAAAGTGTTAATGAAGTTCTTTTTTGTCTTGTTATATTTTTAATAGCAAGTGATAAAGCAAGGTTTTCTATATGCCCTGAAAAGTCAAATTTTTTAAGTATATATGAACCAATAACAAAAAATAAAGTTATCAATAAAAGTACTGTTAATGCAAAGAAAAATCCTATATATTTTGCTGGAGTTACAAAATGTGATAATATAAGTAAAAACACAATAAATGGAATAAAACTTATAATAGTTTTTGAAAATTTTCTTTTCTCTCTTTGAACTAAAGGGAGTATCAAAGGTAATCCAATACTAAGACTAAGTATAAAAAGTATCAGTGCAGATTTTAGGAAAAACATATAATCAAGTGAAAAATCAAAATTAAAGTCAATATATTTTTGTATAAATGGAGCAATAAATTGTGAACTTAAAGTTATAAATGAAAATACTATAACACTTGAAATTGCTATTAAAACAAACAGATGAAGAAGATAAGTATAAATAAGATTTTTTTTACTAACTCCTATATCACTTAAAATAATAATATCGTTTTGATGTTTTCTTAAAAATCCAGAATATAAATATATAAGTCCAACTAAACCTAAAAAGAAAGAGATTAATGAAACAAGTGACAAAAAGTTTGTTAAAAAGTTTAAAACTCTAAGGAGTCTATCTCTTCCATCGTTTGGAGATAAAACCCTAAGTGTTCTATCAAATTGTTTTTCTAAACTCTCTTCAAGAAGTTCAAGTTCATCATTTGTAAAGTTTTTTTCAAATAAAAAGTTTAGTTTATATCTGGCAGTTGAACCAAATTTTAATAGTTCACTTCGTTTTAGAGCTTCACTACTTAAATATACCTTTGGCATAAAACCACTAAAACTAATAGTTTTTAAAGAGTCTTCATCTATAATTTTTTTAATAATATAATTTTGACTTCCGATTTTTAAACTATCACCTTTTTTTAATCCAAGTAAATCAAGTACTTCTTGATAAACCCAAACTTCATTCTCTTTAGGTAAAGCTTGCTTTTGTGGATAAGTTGATTTATCTTTAAATACTAAACCACCATAAAAAGGGAATTGCTCATTTATCTGGACAACTTCCATTAATCTTGCTCTATTTTTAGAAGCAACCATACTAACAGTAGAAATTCCTTCATCATAGTTTTTTATATTTGGAAGTTTATTTTTTATATTCTCTTTTTGTTTATCACTTATTGGAAATCTTGAAGATATTACAATATCTGCTCCAAGCAAGGTTTTTGCTTTTGCATCTAGTGAGTTATCAATACTTCCTTTAAAAAATTGTAAATAAGATAATGAAGCAATAGCCAAACAAAAGTTCAGTATAAATATCAAACTAAAAGATTTTGAGCGTTCTAGTGCTTTTTGAACTAGTTCTACTATTAACATCTTGTTAAATTTCCTGATACTAGCTTATATGTCTCTTCACACCTTGCAGCCACATCTTTTGAGTGAGTTACTAATACTAAAGTAGTATTGTTCTTTTTAATTAGTTCAAAAAGTTTATCCATAACGGCAATGCCAGTTTCCTCATCCAAATTTCCACTAGGCTCATCAGCTAAAATTATCTTTGGGTTATGAATAAGTGCTCTAGCTATAGCAACTCTTTGTTTCTCCCCTCCACTTAATTGTGAGGGTAGGTGGTCAATTCTATGTTCTAAACCTACACTTTTTAAAAGTTCAATTGCTTTTTCTTTTGGATTTTCTATACCACAAACTTTTGCAGGGAGCATTACATTTTCTAAAGCATTTAGATATGAAACTAAATGAAAATTTTGAAATACAAAACCAATATTTGTTGCTCTAAAATCGTTTATTTGACTTTCATTCATATCTTTATATGAAATATTATTAAGAACTATATCCCCAGAGTTTGGTTTAATAATTCCAGAGATAAGTGAAAGTAATGTTGACTTTCCACTTCCTGATTTTCCCATTATTGCAACTCTTTTGGCTTCTTTTACCTGGAAATTTAAATCTTCAAATATCTCAACAGTATGTGAACCTTGAATATAAGATTTTTTTAGCGATTTTATTTTTAACATTATAATTCATCCTTCAAGAATTCAAATACTTCATTTGCAATTATTTTATAACCTTGGCTGGTTGGATGTATTCCATCTGCTTGATTTAACTTTTGTATCCCAGCTACATCTTTTAGTAAAAAAGGCATAAATTTTAAATTGTATTTATCTTTTACCTCAATAAACATATTTTTAAAATCTTTTCTATATTCTACTCCATAATTTGGTGGTAGTAACATCCCTGCTAATAATACTTTTGCCCCAGATTTTAAAGCTTCATCTATGATTTTTTCAAGGTTTTTTTGACTCTCTCTTAGGTTTAAACCCCTTAAACCATCATTTGCTCCAAGGGCAATAAAAATAATATCAGGCTGTGTTTTTAAATACCACTTTAATCTTGATAAACCATCACTTATAGTTGAACCACTTACTCCGCCATTTATTGCATTTATATTTTTATTTAATCTTTTTTTTACTAATTCTTCCACTAAGTGTGGATAGGCTTCAGTTTTAGACACTCCAAGTCCTTCTGTTAGAGAATCACCTAAAAATAGTATTGATTTTGCATATATAAATTGAGTAGCAAGTATGCATAAGATAAAAATTATTTTTTTCATATTTTATCTTATCTAAAGAAAAATAGGATGTCAATTTGATTTTGCTTATTTATTATGATTGATAATTAATTTTAGTATTGTTTAATTATATTTTTTTCATAAGTTTTTAAATTATCATATTTATAAAGAAGTTCTTGGTATTTTAGATAATTATCATTGTACAAAAATGAATACTTATCATCTTTGTCTTTGTATCTGTCATATTGGTCTTTTGAGCTACTAGACAAGGCAGATAAAAAATTTATAGAATTAATTTCAAGTAAAATTTCATCCAAGTAGTCTTGAGGTATTTTTTCTGCTCCTTTAGTTGTTATTACAGAGTTTACCTTGTATGAAATATAGTTATGCAAAATGTCACTTAATGAATTTTTGCTATTTAAAGAACTAAAATATGAGTGTTTGTCATTGTAAGTATCGTATAGAAAACTATAGCCTAATTCAAAGGGTTTTCCTAATACAGTATTAAATAATACCTCTCCTAGATATCTATCATCTGTAAACATTGTAGCAAGTTTTAGATTTTTTGCTTTTTGTTTATCTTCTTCATTAGTATATAAAGTTTCTATTTCTTCTAAGCTCAGACTTTTTATATTTTCATATGTAAAATCAGTACTTTTTTGTGAATTTTCTTCTTGTTTTGAAGTGAGTAAAGAATCAATAAAAGAGTTACTGTTTGTAGGAGTCTCATCTTTTGTATTATATTTATTTTTTAATAATATTTCATTTATATTAGATGTTATCATATTTATAACCTTTTGGCTCTTATTCTTTATATTTTATCACAATTTATAAAATATAAAAAGTTTGTTCATAAGAATATATATTGCATATATATTTTTATGAGTATAGAATCTTTATTAAGTTTAAGAAGATATAATTTACAATATTAATGATTTATGGATAAAAAATGAAACTAAAAAAATGGATATTTATAGCAGTATTCTTGGTGATATTTTATTATATCTTTATAGTAAATATATTTCTTACTCTTTCAATAATATTTGCTCTTATAGTTGCATATAAACTATATAAGTTTTATGCCAAAATGAAACTAAATAAATTAGTAACTTCAAAAGAAAAATTCAGAGAAAGTGAGTTAGGTCACTTTATAGCTTTAACTGCAAAAGTTGCAAAGGCTGATGGTAGAGTACATGAGCTTGAAGCTCAGCTTATAGGAATGATGTTTGATGATATTTCTAAAGTTTTTAATGAAAAAACAAAAGCTAGAGATATTATGAAAGCAATTTTCAATGAAGAGAAACAAACTATTGATGACACAAAAGATATAGCTAAATCTTTAAATGAATTACTTGGAAAAAGTATAATAAAACGTAGACAATATGTAAGTTTTTTAATTCAGTTAGCATATATTGATAGTGGTATAAGTAGTGATGAAGAAAAACTTTTAAGAGAAATAGTACAAGAGTTGAATATCCCAGCTGATGTTTATGATACGATTGTAAATAGCTTCGAAAATAAGATGAAAAATAGAAATCAAACTATGGATGCTTCAGAAGCTTATAAAATCTTAGGTGTAAAAGAAACTGATGATATGAATACTATCAAAAAAGCTTATCGTAAATTGATACGTCAATATCATCCTGATATTATAAGTTCACAAGAAAAAGATGAATCGTATATGGAAGAAGCAACTGCTAAAACCCAAGAGATAAATCAAGCCTATCAAGTTATTAAAGATATAAAGAAAGTATAAGGAATATAAATGGATTATAAAAAGTTTGCAGAGCTTAGTCCTTGTGATTATGCAGGACCTTTACAAAGAGAAAGTTTTATGGATGCAGGTATAAAAGAGTTATGGACTGATATTCCAAGAATTGCTGGGCCAGCTTTTACTGTAGAGATGGTTGCAGGTGATAATTTAGCATTACACAGAGCAATTTATGAAGCACCTAAAGGTTCAGTTATTGTAGCTCAAACAAACTCTATGGATTATGCTGTATCAGGTGGAAATGTATGTGCAATAGCACAAAAGCTTGGAATTGCTGGGTTTATTATAGATGGTGTTGTAAGAGATATAGGTGAAGTTAAACAAATAAAATTTCCAATTTTTGGTAGAGGTGTTATTCCAATGCCAGGAATTAAAAAAGCAGTACTTCCTTTAAATACTCCAATAGTTGCAGGTGGTATAAATGTATATCCTGGAGATATAATAGTTGCAGATGAAGAGGGTGTTGCTGTAATACCTAAAGAAAAAGCTGAAGATATTTATTCTGATGCAAAACAAAGAGTTGAAGAAGAAGCTGCAATGGGCTTAGAAAAATGGGCAGAAAATCATCGTAAGAAAATAGATTCTTTTTATGAATAAAAGGGAATTATCTCCTTTTATTCATCTTTAAATTTCTCTCTAATTACTAAGAACTCATCTAAATGTTCAAAAAATATATTTATTAGTTTAGGATCAAAATGTTTACCTTTTTGTTCTTTAAATAGTGCAAATATTTTTTCATCTTCCCAAGCTTTTTTATAACATCTATCACTACCTAAAGCATCAAATACATCAGCTAAAGCAGAGATTCTTCCATAAATATGAATATTATCACCTTTTAAACCTCTAGGATAACCACTTCCATCATATTTTTCTTGATGTTCAAAAGCTACAATTGCTGCTGTTTTTAGTATTGGTCTATCTGAACCTCTTAACATCTCATAACCAATTGTTGTATGAGTTTTCATAATCTCAAACTCTTCGTCTGTCAATTTACCAGGTTTTTTTAGAATATTATCTGGAATCGCAACTTTTCCTATATCATGCATAGGGCTAGCTTGTTTTAGTATTTCAGCTTCTTCCTCTTCAAGTCCGTAGTGAAGTGCCAAAAGCTTAGAGTATTCAGCAACTCTTTTTACATGTTGTCCTGTTTCTTTTGACCTAGCTTCTGCTATTGCACCCATTCTAAATACAACCTCTTTTTGAGTATCTTTTATCTCTATATTTAATTTTTCAATCTCATTTTTTGCTTGTTCCATTTGTTTTTTTGCTGTTATATCTTGGCTAATTGCTGTATAATTTATGAAATCTCCATTTTTATCGTATTCAGGAGTGATAATAGTATATAGAGTAAATAACTCTCCATTTTTATTTTTATTTAGAAGTTCACCACTCCAGATTTGTTTATTTGAAATTGTTTGTATTATGTCTTCAAGGGTTTTATTTGATATTAAATTTGTTGTTAAGAATGTGTGTGTTTTACCAATAAGCTCACTTTCATTATATCCTGAAATTTCACAAAATGCTTTACTCACATATATAACTCTGCCTTTGATATCTGTTTTAGAGATAATTACATTTTTATCAACTGTTTGTAGTGTTCTATTAAGTTCATAAGTTAAGGCTTTTGATTCTGTTATATCAAATATCACACCTACAATTCCTGCCATTTCTTCATCATGGTAGAATAAGTTTTTATAAAATTTTAAATCTTTTATCCCTTTCCCATCTATATTTGAACTTGATTCATATACTTGTACTTTTTTTGTATGTAATAATATATCATCTTGTTCATGGAAATATTTAGCAGTTTCTAAATCAGTTAAATCATAGGCTGTTTTATTTAAAATTTCATCTTTAGGGGTATTAATTAGTTTTTCAAAGGCTTTATTACAACCAATATACTCTTTTTTTAGATTCTTATAGTAAATAGGAGTATTGACATTATCTATTAAATCTTGTTGAAAGCTTAATTGTTTTCGTATAAAAACTTCAGCTTTTTTTCTTTTATTTATATTTATTAATAAGGTAATTATATAAACTATTAATAATACAAAAATAACGATTGTTGTAATTATCTCTTTGATATATAACTCTAGAGGGGATAATTTTTTATTTATAAAAATGCTATCATTTGGAAGATTATTTATATTAATATTAAATTTTTTTAATTGGGAAAAATCAAAAATATAAGTATTTGGACTTTCAACTAAAGGGTGTAAGTTTTTAATATCTACACCATTTAGAATCTTTTTAGCCATTTTTGCCGCTTCTTTACCTTGGGAATAACCATTTACAATATATCCACCTATAATACCTTTTCCTAATAAACCTCTTGCTGTAGTATAAACTGGAACATTTATGTAGTCTTTTATAAAATTTTTTAAATTAGAATGGTCTAAAAATTTATCATCTTTTGTTTTGTAAAAAGCATTGTGAAACACTACACTGTTTTTTGGTAAAACTTTTAGCTTAGAAATTAATTCTTTCATTGTTAGTTGGTCTAAAAATTCAAAAGTAATATTTTTATTATATTTATTAATTACTTGTTGCATCTGTTTTTTTACACTTTTCCCAGTAGGTGTAGAATCTACTAGATTATAAATAGTTTTTGTTTTTGGGTGAAGTTTAATTATAAGATCATAGTTTCTTTTTATATCATTTTTTTCAGGAACTCCTGTAAAGTTTTCATAATCTTTTATTTGTTCTTTTTTAAAATTATTTACTCCTGAAAAAACTACTGGTGTGTTTCTAAATAAAGATTGGTTGTATTTTTTTAAAAAATTGAAGGCATTATTGTCTGAAGAAAGAATAACATCAAATTTAAGATTTTTGTATTTTTCTTGATATACATTTTTTAAGTTATTAAAGTGAATCTCTGAATTATATCTTTTTGTATCCATATATTCTATGTAAATATTGTATTGGTTTGGGTCATTAAAAACTGATTTTATACCACTGTTTATCTCATGTGTCCAAACAGATGAAGGATGGTAGGAGTGCAATAATAATACATTTGGTTTGGCTTCTAAAAAAGAACTGCTCAAGCAGATAAAAAATAAATTCAGGACGAATACTCTTAATAATGAAAAAACTCTCATGGCATCCCCTTTATAAGAATTTTTTATAGTATAACATTAATTTAGCTGAATTAATGTTATGTTAATAAATTCGTTTCTTATTATTAATTATAGCTTAAATCTTAGATTATTTTTTCTTCATTTTGATTATATTTGGTAGAGCATTTATAAATATGGCACAAACTACTAAAGTTCCACCAATTATTGTCATTTTGGGTGGAATTTCATTTAGAAAAATCCATAACCAAATAGGTGCCATAGTAGTTTCAATTGTAGTAAAGAGGCTAACTTCTGCTGAGGTTATATATTTTGTTGAGATAAAAATAAAGTACATAGCAAATGGAATTTGAATAAACCCCATAATACTAAGCCAAAACAGAGTTTCTAAAGAGATATCAAATATCTTATCATTAAAAGCAAACATAACAGCAGCTACAAGAAATCCACTAAGAGAAATTATAAGCATTGTAGGAAAATGAGCATATTTTCTTAACATTGTTAATTCTAACCCCATAGTTACAGCTAAAGCTACTCCAAACATATCTCCTAGGATATTGCCAGTTATGGTAAAAGAGTTTCCAAATACTATAAAAACTCCTATAAAAGATACTACAATAGCTAGTAATGTACGCTTTTGAATCTTCTCTTTTAGTAAAAAGTAGCTAAATATTGCAGCAAAAAAAGATGAAGTTGCTAAAAGTACAACTGTATTAGCAGCAGCTGTATATTTTACAGAAAATACAAACAAACAAGTACCTAAAGCTGAAAGCTGGATAACAAAAGCAAAATTCATAAACTCTCTTTTATTTACAGGAAGCCATGATTTATTACTACTTCTTTTAAAAAGAATTAGCATGCTTATTCCCATAAAAAGACCTCTATAAAAAGAGATAACAGAGGCATCAACATTTGCAAGTCTTACAAGTAGCGCATCGAAGCTTATTATAAAAACTCCCAATGCAGCAAGGAGCATCCCTTGAATTCTAATATCTTTCAAAATAATCTTTCTGTACTATTTTTGAGTGTTTTTATTATTTTTTAACCATGATTTAATACCATGTTCTAGATGAAAAACTTTTTTATATCCTAATTTATTTGATAAAAAGTTACCAACAACACCTGTTCTATTCCCAGATCTGCAAACTAATACAAAAGGTTGATTTTTATTCTTTACATATTTTGAAAATTCTAAAAGCCATTTTTCTACATCATATTTTCCAGCTTGATCAAAAAACATAATTTTTTTACTTGTTGGAACTACTCCTACCTCTTGCCATTCTGGTGGAGTTCTTATATCAATTACAACTATATTTTCATCTATTTTATCTTGAAGTGTTTTAGGTGAAATACCTATAAAATCACTAAAAGCTATGTTAATTAAAAAACTAAATAGCAAAATTAATCTCATAATAAATCCTAATAATTATTAATTTTGAAATAATATCTTTATATAGTTTAAAAGATATAGAATTAATCTATAGTTTCAATATTTACAAGTTCAATCTGTGCACAATCTTTTTTCGTAAGTTTTCTTGTTTTTGCATCTTCTTCTGCAAGGGTAATTAGATCTGCAAAATCATTTTTATCTACTTCTAATTGATATAATTCTTTTTGTGTTTCTATTTTTATTTTTGAAGCAAGCTCCTTTGTAAAAATATCAATATTTCTGATTCCTTTTGCAAACTCACTTTTTATAACCTTAGAAACTTTCTCATTTTCTAGAAGTTTTTGAAGAGTCAATTCTAAGTTAAAATCGTTTTTACATAATATTTTGTAAGTTACTATCATTTTACCATCCATCTATTTTCCTTTATTTATATAATAAACAAATTTTAACATCAAAAAAAGATTAATAAATAAAATATTACAAGTTGTAAGATTTACTAATAATTAGTCAATAACTACAGTTTGGTTTCTTCCTAAATCTTTGGCTTTGTAAAGAGCTTCATCAACTTTTTTTACAAACTCATTTAAAGAGATCTCTTTTTTAGGAATACCTAACCCTATACTAACAGTAAGTTGATATTTTTGCATCATCTTTGAATATTTTAAATTTGTATGTAGTTTTTGTGCAAGTTGAAGACCACTATTTAAATCACTATTTGGATAGATTATTATAAACTCTTCTCCTCCCCATCTTCCCACAATATCCGTTAGTCTTGTAGAATCTTTTAATATTTGTGAAAACTGTTTTAATACTTCATCACCTTCTTGATGTCCATATTTGTCATTAATCTTTTTAAAATGGTCCAAATCTAACATTAATAGGGCAAAAGATATGTTGTTATTTTGAAAACTATTATAATGAACTTCTAATTCCTTATCAATTTTGTATCTATTGTAAAGTTTTGTAAGTGGATCAGTAATAGATTTCTTTGAAACCTCTTGATACTCTTTATGCTTATCTTTTAAAACATTTTTATATGCAATCAGAATAGGTACAATAGAGATTAAAAAAAGTAAAAATGATAAAAAGGTTTGGATTGTATTTTGTTTTAATAACTTATTTACATATGAGATATCCATATCAACACCTACAACATATAGATTTCCATTGCTTGTTTGTATTGGAAGTACAATTGATCGATAAGTTCCCCATCTATCACTAAATATAGGAACATAAAACGGTTTATATATTTTATTTGGGGCAGTATAATCTGTACTTAAGTGTTCAAAACTATTTTTTAAAGTTTCACTTGCATCTGGGTAAGGGGTGAAATAACGAACTTCTGTATGAGTTTTTACCTCTTTATCTAAAGCACTTGAACTTGTAAGGTAGTGAATACCATTTTTTGCTTTTATTACTGTATAAAGGAATTTTGTTCCTAGTTGGTTGTTTAATTTGGTTAGATTTCTAATATTTCGATTATCTTCTTTTTCACTTATTGAATTATCATTTGTTGCTCTGTCATGGAAATCATCTTCTAAGACAAAAGGCACAGCAACTGCAGCTGAGTATAGTTGTTTATCTATTTGGGCAATTAAACGCTCTTTTTCATAAGAATAATTCCAAATTGAATAAAGTGTTAAAATAGTAATGGTAAAGCTTACAGCAGCTGCCATTTTTATAGTTTCACGTTTCATTTGCAATAAAATATCAACCTTTCAAATTATTTATATAATGATTATATACTTATTATCATTATATAACTATGATGTATATTAATAAGCTAAAACATTTTATTGATTATTTATAAATTAAAGCTTTAAAAAAAATAATAATGTAAAATAAAAGTCAAAAAAAATTAAATATCGATTGTAGTTATAATAAATTTTATTTTTTACTTAATATTTATTTGCATTAAAATAGAGTATTATAGATGTAAACTATAAAAAAGGCTTTTTTTTGTTGAAGTATATTATTCTATTTTTTATAACTATACATTCACTTTTTGCAAGTAGTTATTTAACTGATGAAGAAAAAGATTTTCTAAAAAAACATCCAGTTATAAAAGTACACAATGAACAAAATTGGAAACCTTATAATTTTAATAGAGATGAAAAACCTGCAGGATATACTATAGATGTTCTTAATATGCTAGTTAAAAAATTAGGAATAGAAATAAAATATGTTTCTGGTGATAAATGGTTTAACTATTTAACTATGTTAAAAAATAAAGAGATTGACTTAATCGGAAATATAACTAAAACAAAAGATAGAGAGAATTATTTACTTTTTACAAATAATACAATAATAAATGAAAAACCATTAATTTTTGCGAAAAAAGATAGAAGTTTATTTTTTGATTTATCAAGTTTAAATGGATATACAGTAGCTGTGGTAAAAGGTTTTTGGTATGAAGAACTTTTAAAAAAAGAATTCCCTAATATTAAAATATTATTAGTTGATGAACCACACCAAACAATAAATGCAGTGATAAATAATGAAGCAGATGCGATAATTGATATTAAACCAGTAATTGATAGTTTATTAGCTGAAAAAAATATTAATGAAATAATTGCAGTGGGTGAAGCTAAATTTAAACAACAAGAAGACATAAGTATTAAAATTGGCGTACGTAATGATTATCCATTGTTAGTTTCAGCTTTAGATAAAGCATTTGACAGGTCTTATGTTGAGATACAAAAAATTAAATCAAAATGGTTTGATAATAAAACTGAATTAGATTTACAAAAAAATTACGCTATCAAATTAAATAAAGAAGAAAAAAGTTGGATAGAAAATAATATTATCAATGTAGGTGTTGAAAGTTGGAGTCCAGTTGTATTTTTTAATAAAGAAACTAATTCTATAGATGGTTTTAGTGGAGAGATATTTAAAGAGATAGTCAAAAGATTTAATTTGAAAGTAAAATATCATGATAAACTTTTTCATGAGTTACTTAATGACTTTAAAGAAAGAAAAATTGATATATTACCAGATACTTATTTTACAAAGGAAAGAGATAAATTTGGACTTTTTACAAAACCATATTTTTATATAAAAGAGTTTTTATATGTAAATAGTCAAAAGAATAATATAAAAACACTAGATGACTTAAAAAATAAAAAACTAGCTATCATAAAAGAATATGGCACAATTTCTAAAGTAAAACAAAAATATCCACAAGTTAATATTGTTGAAACTAAAGACATAGAAGATTCAATAAATAAACTTCTTACAAATGAAGTAGATGCTTATTTAGATACTCAGATTGTTGTAGAAAATTATTTAGCAAATAATTTTATTGTTGGTATAAAAGGTATACCCCAAAATAGTTTTCCCTCTTCAAGCCTTCATTTTTTTGTAAATAAAGATAAACCAATTTTATTTTCTATAATAAAAAAAGGTCTTGAAACAATCGATATATTTGAGAAGAATAAAATAATTGCAAAATGGGTAACAAAAGTTAATGAGAAGAGTAATACACAAACAGTACTTAATCCTGAAAATATATCATATTTGAAAAAATATAAAACTTTAAAAATGTGTGTTGCTCCAAATTGGATGCCTTTTGAAGCTATAAATTCAAAAGGTGAGCATGATGGTATAGGCTCTGACTTTAAATCTATTCTTGAAAAAAAATTAAATAAATCAATAAAAATAGTTAAAACAGAAAATTGGAGTGAATCTTTAGCGAAAGCAAAAACAAAAGAGTGTGATATACTATCATTATCAAAAAAAACTCCAATAAGAAGTAAATATTTATTTTTTACTAAACCAATTATATCAATACAATATGTGATTGCAACAAAAAATAATCAGTTTTTTATTGATGATATTAATAATTTTAAAAATAAAAAATTTGCAGTTGTTAGAGATTATGCAGTTGAAGAGGATTTAAGAAGTAAATATCCTAAGATAAAACTTGAATTAGTCTCAAGTGTAAAAGAGGGACTTGAAAAGGTAAATGAAGGTAAAGTATTTGCTTATATTGATTCTGCACCATCTATAGCTTACGCAATGGAAGAAAATGGATTGGTTGATATAAAAATAGCAGGACAACTTCCTATTAGTTACGACTTATCTTACGGAATAAGAAATGATGATATCAAATTATATAATATTTTTGAAAAAGTTATACAAAGTATTAATGAGAAAGATATTAATAGAATATTTAAAAAGTGGGTTACAATAAAATACCAGCAAATTGTAGATTATTCTTTAATATGGCAAATAGTAATTGCAGCTGTATTTGTATTGTCTTTATTATATTATTGGAATAGAAAAATTGTAATAGCAAAAGATATAATTGAAAAACAAAATAAAGAGTTAGAAATATTAGCTACAACTGATAAATTAACAGGTGTATTTAATAGGTCTAAATTAGATGAATTATTGTTAAATGAAATTAATAGAAATCTACGGTATAGTCATGCTTTTGGTTGTGCTATTATTGATATTGACCATTTTAAACATACAAATGATACTTTTGGACATCTAATAGGAGATAAGGTTTTAAAAGAGATTACAAAAGTTGTAAAAGAAAATATTAGAAATACAGATTATTTTGGTAGATGGGGTGGAGAGGAATTTTTACTTATCTTACCAGAAATAGATAAAGATGGATTAGAACAATTAATTGAAAAAATCAGAAATTCAATTAGTAAATATCATATTGATAAAGTGGGTATAAAAACAGTTAGTATTGGAGCAACAATATATCAAAAAAATGATACACCAGATGTCATTATAAAAAGAGCTGATGATGCTTTATATAAAGCTAAAGATACCGGTAGAAATAAAACAATTATATATTAAATTTATAAATTTTATGGAGTAAAGAATGGAAGAAAAAGAGTTTTTAGATGAATTAGGATTAAAAGAATTGAAAAATTTTGTAAAAGAGAATTCCCATCTAATATATGAGTTTATTAATACTGAAATATTAAAAGATGTAGGTATTATGAACTCTAACTATTATATTAAACTTATTGATGATATATTTATTAAGCAAGATAATTTAAAGATAAGTAGAATAAATGTTGATTCAAATCTTTTCCCTTATTATATTTTTACACAAATATTTGGAAAAGGTAAGATGGATTACACCTCTTTAAGAACAGAAACTATAAATTTACATAAGTTAAATAAGCAAATATCAGTTTATTATAATTATGCAAGATTTTCTTTAGATGATGAGTTTTTATATATTGATTTAATGCAAACAAAAATAGGTGGTATGCCAATTGATGAAGATATTGTCAAATTTACAAAGAAAATACCTCTAAAAACTTTAGGTTTAAAAGAGTTTATTGATAAAAATATAGAATTAAATAATACTTTGATAAAAGTAAAAGAAAATATTGAAAAGATTCTTTAAAAAAGGCTAATTAATAGCCTTTTTATTAGTTTAGTTTTTTTGTAACTAACTCATTTACAACTTTTGGATTTGCTTTTCCCCCAGTTGCTTTTAATACTTGTCCTACAAAAAAACCAAATAGTTTTTGGTTCCCATCTTTGTATTTTTTTACATTATCTGGATTTTTTTCAATTACTTCATCAATAATTGGTAAAATTATTGAAGGGTCACTAATTTGAACTAAACCTTTATCTTCAACAATTTTTGATGGATTTTCACCTGTTTTATTCATCTGTTCAAATACTTGTTTAGCAATTTTACTTGAGATAATTTCTTCATCAATCATTTTTACAAGTTGAGCAATCTCTTTTGCTGTAAATTTTAGTTCACTAATCTCTTTTTCTTTCAGTTCTTTTGCTACATCATTTGCAATTATATTTGCTAATGAAGTAGGGCTGTTTAATTTAGTTAAAGCTTCTTCATAAAAAGATGATAGTTTTTCATCTCTTGCTAATATGTTTGATACTTCATTATTTAGATTAAGTTCATTTGTATATCTATTGAAAAGTTCTTTTTGTTTCTCTGTTAAAGGTTCAGCTTCCCCATGAACTATCTCTTTTTTTTCTTGTTTTGAAGTAGTTTTGTTTTTTTGTTTTTCTTCAGTGTTTTTTGATTTTTTTGCCCATGAGTCTTTTAAGCCAACAATTTTATTAAATACTGGGTTTTCATCAGTATAATTTATTGGGTCAGCATAAAAATATCCTTGTCTTTCAAACTGAAATCTTTCATCAGGTTTTTCAGTAATTACTGCTGGTTCTATTAATGCATCTTTTATAATGGATAAAGAGTTTGGATTTAAATCTTCAAGTCCTTCTGGAGCTTCATTCTTATATAATCTATCATAAAGTCTAACTTCTATTTTTTTAGCTTTTTTTGCATCAACCCATTGAATTGCACTTTTTACTTTTATTCCACTTTTATCTTGACCACTTTTTGAATCAGGATTGTAAATTGCTTTTATCTCTACTATATTTCCTTCATCATCTTTAATTATCTCTTTACAAGTAATAATATAGGCGTGTCTTAATCTTACTGCTTGATTTGGAGTTAATCTATTATAACCTTTTACTGGATTCTCACTAAAATCTTCTCTTTCTATATAAACTTCATTCGAAAAAGGTATCTTTCTTGAGCCTTCTTTAGGTACATCATAAGGATAGTATGAAGCTTCAATCTCTTCACTTCCTTCATAATTCTCAATTGAAACCTTGATTGGGTCAAGTACACACATAACTCTTGGTGCTTTTTGGTTTAAATCATCTCTAATACAAAATTCAAGTTGAGAAACATCAACCATAGAGTTTGCTTTTGCAATACCAATTTGGTCACAAAAATTCAAAATAGATTCTTTTGTATATCCTCTTCTTTTTAAACCTGCAATAGTTGGCATTCTAGGGTCGTCCCAACCATTTACATAGTTCTCATTTACGAGTTCTAAAAGTTTTCTTTTACTCATAACTGTATAATTAATACCAAGTCTTGCAAATTCATGTTGATATGGTCTTGGTGGAGTTAAATTTAGTTCATCTAAAACCCAGTCATAAATATCTCTATTATTTTCAAATTCTAAAGTGCAAATTGAGTGAGAAACACCTTCAATATAATCAGATAAACAATGAGCGAAATCATACATTGGATAGATACACCAGTCATCATTTGTTCTAAAGTGATGTGCATGTCTAATTCTATATAAAAGAGGGTCTCTCATTTTCATATTAGCTGCACTCATATCAATTTTTGCTCTTAATACGTGCTCCCCATCTTTAAATTCACCATTTTTCATTTTTTCAAAAAGGTCTAGGTTCTCTTCTATTGTACGATTGGCATATTTACTTCTTTTCCCAGCTTCTGTAACAGTACCTCTATATTCTTTTATCTCTTCTTCATTGATACTATCAACATACGCTTTACCCATTTTTATAAGTTCTACTGCATAGTTGTATATTTTAGGAAAATAATCAGATGTATATTTAACTTCACCAATCCAATCATAGCCCAGCCATTCAACTGCATCTTTTAAAGCCTCTACATATTTTGTATCTTCTGTTGTAGGGTTTGTATCATCCATTCTTAGATTACAATAACCATTATAATCACGTGCTATACCAAAATTTATAAATATAGACTTTGCATGTCCAATGTGTGGAAAGCCATTAGGCTCAGGAGGAAATCTAGTAACAATTTTTTCGTATTTATTAGATTTTAAATCCTCTTCAACTATTGTTCGTAAAAAATCTTTGTTTTCACTCATTCTTATTAAACCTTTTGATTTTAAAACTATTATAAGAGGTATATTTTATCTAATTGGAGCTTATATCTTAGGAGTTTGTTTTAGTATATAGTTTAATAAATAGTTAAAGAATAGTTTTAATGATATTATTCTTCTATATATAATTTGATACTGTAGTCATTTAATAAATCATAATCTATATCATTTGATATTAAATACATTGTTATTTTTGTAATCAATCCACAATCATTTTGACAACTACTTATTGTATCTATATTTTTTGAAATTATTGTCTTATTTTCAATATCTAATATAAAGTTATCATTTTTACATTTGCATTCATCAAGTAAATCTTTTATATCAACATAAATGCTCATATCATCTCCTTTTTAAGTTAAAAACTTATAAATGAATTATAGTAATAAAGTGTATTTAAATAGTATCTTTTAGTTGAAATATCTAATATTATTTAAATTTTCAAAAAATAGATTATATTAAATTCCTAAATACTTTATATAATTATTAATTAAGAGTGCTTTTGTAGTATATATATGTTTGAAAGAGTAGGTCTCAGTATTATAATCTGAAGAATCAATGTAACAATACAAAGGATATTTAATGGTACATGAATCTAAAGAGAATATGAATAGAAGAGATTTTTTTAGAAATCTGGCTTTTCTTAGTTTTGTAACTTTCTCTACAAAATCACTTTATGCAAAAGGCTCAAAAAAAAGATTTGAATATCAAGATAGTCCAAAAAATGGTAAAGTTTGTAAAGATTGTATGCACTTTGAACCAGAAACAAATACCTGTAAGATTATTGAAGGATCAATTAATCCACAAGGTTGGTGTAATCTTTATAGAGAGCCTCCCCAATAAAATCATACTAGGCACAGACTATATATTTAAATAGCCTGTGTCTTATTTATTAGTAGCTATAGGAATAATAATAGGTTCAATAACACTATATAAAAATCTATTATCATTAAAAACTGTTTTAGATATTATACCTACAAGTTTCCCCTCTTGGAATACTCCTCCACCACTATTTGATGGTATTGCTAAACAATTACTTCGAATCTCTTCTTTTTTCTTTAAATCTGTCAAATCTAAAGAGCTATTTACTCCTGTTGGGATATTTTTTGCTTTGTAAAATTTACAATTTTTTTCTTGTAATAATACGTTGTAAAACATCCCTTCTTTAGACATTGAATAATATTTAAATGTTCCTTTTTTAGAGGTGTCTAGTTTTTCAATTTTTAGTTTTGAAGTAGTATTGGTCTCTATGTAGTTTAAATCATAATGTTTATTTTTTGATTCTTTTATTTTGCAATGTCTTGCTGTATATATTTTATTGTTTGCATGTACACCATTACATCCATCAAATTTTATAAAATATTTATATTCATTGTTTTTGATTGGTTCTTTTGAATCCATATTTAAATATTTTGGTATTTGCTCAAGGTTGTTTTGATTGTAGTTATAATTTGGTAATAACTGATTTAGGTAATTGTTAAGCATAGTTATATTTTCGTTCATTGATTTTACACTAAAATCAGGATTTGGATTTTGTATTAAAAAATTTTTAAATTTAATTATACAATTTCTTGTAGACTTTAAATATATATACGATAATCTTGTATAATCATTAAATTGCTTTGCCCTTTCATATTTTTTAACACATTCATTCCATGTAAAAGCATAAATCTGAGTAATACTTGCAAATAAAATCAAGAATATTACAATTAACTTTTTCATAATATAGAATTTTACTATATTTTATAGATAAAGTAAAGTTTTTATTGGTATAAAAGGTAAACTATTTACGAATTTATCATTAAAATTAGTATATAATCTTTTTTTAAAGGTTAAAAATGGGTGAATATTCTTTTATTTTTGCAATTGCTGTAGTTTTTATATTTGGTACTATTAGTCCCGGTCCAAGTTTTATACTTGTAGCAAAAACAGCAGTATCTAAACCAATCTCTGAAGGGATAGGGGTATCTATAGGTTTAGGTTTAGGCGCAATGTTTTTTACTTTTTTAGCTATCTTGGGTTTGTATACTTTATTTGAGATGGTTCCTTTTCTATATGAGAGTTTTAAAATCATTGGTGCTTTATATCTATTATATTTGGCTTATGTTATTTGGAAATATTCTGATGAATCTTTAGATATGAATATGAAATTGGAAAAAAAATCAAAAAGTTTTTTTAAAGCAGTAGTTTTTGGATTTATAACTCAAATAAGTAATCCCAAAACAGCAATAATTTTAGGTTCAATTTTTGCAGCACTTTTACCTCAATCTTTGCCAGAATTTGGTGCAATTTTATTATGTATAACTGCTTTTGTAATAGATGCTACATGGTATTGTTTTGTGACAATATTATTATCTACAAAAAAATCACAAAAAGTTTATTTAAAATTTAAAAAATATATTGATAGAGTAGCTGGTACTTTATTGGGAGCCTTAGGAATAAAATTAGCAATTGATTAAAATCAATTGCCTTCTGCACATAATTTTGTTTTATTTTTAGCTTGACATTCTAAAACTAATGTATTTATTTCATCTTTATGCTGTTTTATTACTTCAAACATTTCGGAAGAAATATCTTCAGAAAGTTTTTCCTCTATTATTTTAAAACTTTCATCAATTGATAAACTGTCTCTATAGGGTCTTTTTTCCATTAATGCTGTAATAATATCTGAAAAGGCTAAAATTCTAACTCCGTCATCAAGTTCTGATAAATCTAGTGCATATGGATATCCAGTTTTATTTCTTTTCTCATGATGTCTTTCTGCCCAATGTATTATCTCTTCAAACCATTTAGATGAACTTAATTCACTTAAAATTTGTCCTGTAAAGTAAGGATGAAGTTTTACTAAATTGAATTCTTCAGAAGTTAGGTATCCTTTTTTTTCTATTAATCCTGGATCAATTCCAATTTTACCAATATCATGCAAGTATCCTGCTATCATTAATTTTTTACATCTTTCATCAGAAAAATCGAAATATTTTCCTAATAGTGCTGCAAGATGTGCTACAGTTGTAGAGTGAGTAGCTGTAAATTTACTTCTATAATCAATAATATGTGAAATAGTTAATGCAAAATTTAAAACATTGTCAATAGTAAGTTCAAAGTCCATTGAAAAATTCAGTTTTTTAAATAGTTGTTCTATTTTCATATTTGGAATTTCTATCCAAAATATGTCTGCTTTTGAAACTTTTTCAAAGGCATCAAAAACTTTTGGATGAAATAAGGTACCAACTTTTTTTCTAATTGTTTCTGTCACTCTTTCTTTTTGATTTAAAATAAACTCATCAGGGGAGACTATTACATCAATTCTATCTGCTAAATGTATAATATGGCTTGCAAAAAAAACTTTTTCATCTTTCATATTTAAAGAGTCTTCATATTTTATATGATGGTGTTTTATTATTTGTGCTATATTATTGAAAGCTTCAAAGGAAGATAACATACAATGACCAACAATACAATGAGGTCCTGGATTTATAACATCCTCTTGCACCAACATATCTCGTTCTTGAACTGATAAGGCTCCAATATCATGTAAAGATGCTGCTATAACTAACTCTAAAATCTCTTCATCTTTTAAATTTAGTTCTTTAGCTATATTATATGAGATTACTGCAACTTTTCTATGGTGGGATTTTAGTAAATAATTAAAACTATCTATAGCTTTAATCATTGGTATAGCTAGTTCTTTTAGTGTAAGTTTTTCCATAATTTAAGCAATCCTTTTAATAACTTTAGAAATTACTAAAATGTTATTTATTTTTCATTATATCATATTGCTTGAATTATGTTAAATTTATTTAATTATAATAGCTTAGTAAAGGTAAGTATTTCACTTACCTTGACTTTATAAAAGTGAGTTTAATTTATCTTCTAAGGCTGCTTTACTTGTAGCACCAATTAGTTGATCTACAATCTCTCCATTTTTGAAAAATAAAATTGTAGGAATTGATCTAATTCCATATTTTACTGTTAAATCTTGTTCCTCTTCAGTATTTACTTTACATATTTTTGCTTTACCTTCAAAATCTTGTGCTAATTGTTCAATTACTGGAGCAATCATTCTACAAGGTCCACACCAAGGTGCCCAAAAATCAACTAATGCAACACCTTCTTTAACTGTTTCATCTATTGTATCTTGTGTTAATTCAATATATTTTGACATAATTTATTCCTTTTAAAATGTCCCCTTTGAAAAGGGACTTATTATTTTTTGTTTTTATAACTTTATTTAATAAAATTCTAAAGAGAGTAATAAATTACTCTATAGTTTGTCAGAGTTTTTACTTAAGTATTCAGCTACTCCCTCAGTTGTATCTTTCATACCCTCATCACCTTTATTCCATCCTGCTGGACAAACTTCACCATGCTCATTTGTAAATATCATTGTATCAACCATTCTAACCATCTCATCAATGTTTCTTCCAAGTGGTAAGTCATTTATTACGGCATGTCTAATTGTTCCATCTTTATCAATTAAAAATGATCCTCTTAAAGCTACTGCTTCCCCAAACAATACATCATAATCTCTAGCAATTTGTTTTGTAATATCTGCAACCATTGGGAATTTTACTCTTCCAATTCCACCTTCTTCTACTTTTGTTTCTCTCCAAGCAAAGTGAGCAAATTCTGAATCAATTGAACAACCAATTACTTGAATACCTCTTGCTTCAAACTCTTCTACTCTTTTTGAAAAAGCAATAATCTCTGATGGACAAACAAAAGTAAAGTCTAAAGGCCAGAAAAATAATACTGCACCTTTTTCACCAATATTTTTATATAAATTAAAATCCTCTACGATTTGACCATCTGCTGTTACAGCTGTTGCTGTGAAGTCTGGAGCTTTTTTTGTTACTAACATTTTTTTTCCTTTGATAATTTTTATAGTGAAAGTATACATATTTAAAATTAAAGTAATATTAATAAATTTTACTAAAGGATAAAAATTATCATTTGTAAAAGGTATAGATTTTTGAATAGTTTTATTGTATCTTTTAAATTAAAAACAATAACTACTAAGATTTTAAGTAGAATAATTAATTGCTTTAGGTGAAATTAGAACTGTATTAAAATATTTTCATTGTTGTAATCTTATTTAAGTACATCTTTAATATAATTTGTAGATTTAGACTTGTTATAAAACAATTAAGGATATATTTTCAATGGAGCATAAAAAGGCAGTTACCTCTTCAGATGTAGCAAAAAGAGCAGGGGTATCAAGATCTACAGTTTCAAGAGCATTAAATGATTTAGATTGTGTTAATGAAGAAACAAGAAAAAAGATTTTAGAAGCTGCTGATGAGTTAGGCTATCAAATAAATATGTTAGGGCGGAGCCTTAATCAACAAAAAACTAATCTTATTGGGGTAGTTGTAAGAAATTTGTCGGATCCTTTTCATGTGTTATTATTGGAAACACTTTTAAAAGTTATAGATGAAAATAAATTTCTTGCAATTGTAAGTGAAATTACATCTGATGATGATATTGAATCAACAATAAAAAAGTTTGCACAATTTAGAGTATCTGGAGTAATGATAACTTCAGGTTCCCCTCCTATTGGCATATCAACTGAGTGCAAAAAACTAAATATTCCAGTAATACTTATAAATAGACTTGTAAAAGATGAAAAAATAGATATAGTTTGTTCAGATAATTATAAGGGCACTAAATTAGCTATTGAACATCTTTTGGAAGCTAAATGTAAGACTTTTCATTTTTTAAATATTGAAAACTCTACATATAGTGGAAAGACTAGGGGAGAAGCTTTTCATAATATTTTAAAAGAGTATCAAGATAAATCTGATATAAAATATGATTTTCTAAGCACATCTTCAAATACTTACAAAGGTGGATATGATTGTGCAAAATATGTGTATGAAAATTCAATAAAAATTGAAGGTATATTTTGTGCAAATGATGCTTTGGCAATTGGTTTTATTGATGGATTACGAAAATACAAGAAATTTGAACCAGGAATAGACTATTCAATCATTGGCTTTGATGATATTAAAGAAGCTTCATGGGACTCTTATAAACTTACAACTATAAAACAAAATGTTAGAGAAATTTCAAATTCTGTAATAGAAAGATTAAAACTGCAAATTGATGAACAAAAGATAAATAATTCTTTTGAACTAATACCTGTAAGTCTTATAAAAAGAGAGAGTGTTAAGATAAATAAATAACTATATTTTATAGTAAAAAGATTTATCTTATAGGTTTTCTCTGTAACCAATATGTAATAATACAACTTTTATCTTGACACTTAAAAAATATTTCTGTTAAAATGCACACGTGTTCATAAGAACTGTGTTACTACTTAAAAAAGAAAAATAATTAGGAGAAATCTTCATGTTTGGTGATTATATTAAAAAGATGGCATTACCTGTTCTTGCCGCTTCTGTATTGTTTTCAGCTATTTCAGCTTCTGCTGCTGATCTTGTTATTGCTGGAAGAGATGGTGTATATGGAAAAGCTTTAGCTTATTCTGTTGAAAAATTTAAAAAACAAAATCCTAGTATGGATATTGAACTTTTAAAACTTCCATATGGAAATCTGTATGAAAAACTTGTAGTTAGTTTTAAAGGTGGAGAAAGTGCATATGATGTTGTAATGATTGACGATACTTGGGATACAGAATTTATGAGAAATAAATGGCTTGCAAAACTTGATAAAGCTGATTCTGATTTTGTAGAAAAAACTATAAATGTATCAAAATATCCAGTTGCAACAGGGCAACTTTATTCTATCCCTTTTGTTGGAAATGTTGAAATGTTTGCATATAGAGAAGATTTATTTAAAAAATATGATCTATCATCAAAAACTTGGACAGATATTTTAGCTGCTACTAAAACTATCAATGAAAAAGAAGAGGGCGTTAAGGGAGTTGTATTTAGAGGAACAAAAGGAAATCCAATTGTTACTGGGTTTTTACCAATTCTTTGGGCTTATGGTGGAAAAATTATAGATGAAAATGGCAAAGCAGTGATTGATTCTTCTGCTGCAAAAAATGCATTAAAACTATTTTTACAATTAAAATCTTATGCACCAAAAGGAGTTGAATTATATAACTCAACTGAAGTTAGAGATGCATTACAACAAAGTAAAGCAGCAGTAGCGATTGAAGTTTGGCCTTCATGGGTTCCATCTATGGATGATCCAGCTAAATCTAAAGTTGTTGGTAAAATGGCAATTAAAGCAGCACCTGGTGAAGTTGTAGGGTCATCTCCAATGTTAGGAATATGGCAATTAGCAATCTCTTCAAACTCTAAAAAAGCTAAAACTGCTAGAGCATTTATCGATTTTGTTACTTCACAAGAAAATCAAAAAAATCTTGCACTTGAGTTAGGTCTGCCTCCAACTAGAGCTTCAGTTTATACAGACAAAGATATTGTAAATAAATATAGATGGTATCCAGATCAACTTGAAGCACTTAAAAATTCTCATGAAAGACCAAGAATCAAAGAGTGGAAAAAAGTTGAATCTATTTTAGGTGATTATCTTCAACTTGCCCTTGTTGGACAAATGCCAGCAAATAAAAGTTTAGAGATGGCTGCTAAAGATATAAATAGAGCACTTAAGTAATTAAAAACTAAAGAAGAGTTTCTCTTCTTTGGTTAGTTTAAAATAAGAGGAATATATGTATAAAAATAAAAGACAATTATCTTTTTTAATTTTGCCAGCATTTTTAGTGATTTTAGTGTTTGCAATTTTCCCTGTGGTTTGGGTTGTAATTAATGCTTTTTTTGAAACAGATTTTAATTCAGGGGAGAGTCGTTTTGTAGGTTTATATAATTTTCACACCTTAAGTGAGGATTGGTTTTTTACTTCAAGTATAAATACAACAATACATTTTTCAATAATCACATCTTTATTACAAGTTTTTTTAGGTCTTTTATTGGCATTGCTTTTTTTTAAAAAGTTTCCAGCTAGACAAATAGCATTACCTATAATTATATATCCTATGATGATTTCAACTTTAGTTGCTTCTTCTATATGGAGGTCATGGTTTCATTACGATTTTGGTATGTTGAATCATTGGTTGGGATTTATTGGAGTTGAACCAATTCAATGGCTGTTTGACCCCTCTTTGGCTCTTTATTCAATTATGCTAGTGGATCTTTGGCAATGGACTCCAGTAACCTTTCTTATAATTCTTGCTGGATTACAATCTATTCCAAAAGATGTTTTAGATGCTGCGAAAAGTGATGGGGCATCTTATTTTCAGAGTTTACTTTTTATTATTTTACCTATGATAAAAGCACATCTGTTTTTAGCTCTTTTAATTAGGTCTATAGATACTTTTAGATTGTTTGATAAAGTTTATGCTTTAACAGGTGGTGGACCTGGCAATGCAACAGAAACGCTATCTATGTATGTATATAAAAATGGATTCAAATTTTTCGATATAGGAATTGCTTCAGCAGCTTCCTTGGTTATGCTCTTCATTGCTTGTGCTTTGAGTTTAATTTATGCAGCTAATATTTTAAAAGGACAACAACAAAAATGATATCTTTTAGAAATAAACTTAATAGTGTTTTGTTTTGGTTTTTAATAATTATAACAATATCATTTTTTTTACTACCTATACTTTGGATGTTTGTAACTGCATTTAAATTACCAGCTGATTATATCTGTGAAACTCCAAATTTTTTCCCTACAGTTTGGAGTATGGAACATATTACAAATATTGTAAAAGCTGGATTTTTTGAGAAGTTTTTAAATACAGCTATTGTTTCAGTAAGTGCTACTTTTATCTCTTTAATTTTAGCTTTTATGGCTGCATATGCTTTAGTTAGATATAGATTTCCAGCAAAACTTGATTTATTGTTTTTGATTTTAGTATTGATTGTAAAATTAATGCCTCCAATAGTTGTTGCTTTACCTTTATATGAACTTTTAAAAACAATAGGATTATTAAATACTTTGGCTGGACTTGTGTTAACTTATCAAATCTATACACTTCCTTTTGCTATATGGATGTTATTGGGATTTGTTAGAGATGTACCAAAAGAGATAGAAGAGGCAGCAATACTGGATAAAACAAATTTAATGCAAAGATTAATCTTAATTGTACTTCCTTTATGTGGTGCAGGTATTGCTGCAACTGCAATATTTACAATGATTTTATGTTGGAATGAGTTTTTATTTGCACTACTTTATTTACAACAACCAGATAATTTTACATTACCTCTTTATATAGCAAACTTTATTACAGAAAATGAAACATTTTGGGGTGATTTGATGGGAATAGGATTATTATCTTCAATTCCTGTATTAATAATAGCAGTATTTGCACAAAAATATTTATTACGTGGTTTTTCAATGGGAGTTAAATAGATAAATGAATAGTTTAAAATTTAAAAATATATATAAAAAATATAATGATGAGACAACAGTTGTTGATGATTTTAATTTAGAGATAAATGATGGTGAATTTTTAGTTTTTGTTGGTCCTTCAGGTTGTGGAAAATCTACAATATTAAGAATGATTGCAGGATTGGAATCTGTTACATCAGGGGATATTTTTCTTGATGATAAAAATATTACTTTTGAAAATCCTGGGAAAAGAGAGATTGCTATGGTATTTCAATCTTATGCTTTATATCCACATATGAGTGTTGAAAAAAATATGGGATTTAGTTTAAAAATGAGTGGGATGCCTAAAAATGAAATAAAAAAGAAAATTAGTTTGGCTGCAAAGATTTTACAATTGGAAAACCTTTTAGATAGAAAACCAGCAGAACTTTCAGGCGGTCAAAGGCAAAGAGTTGCTATTGGTAGAGCAATAGTTAGAAACCCAAAACTTTTTTTATTTGATGAACCTTTATCAAATCTTGATGCAAAATTAAGAGTTGAAATGAGATTACAAATAACTCAGTTGCATAAACAATTAAAAAATACAATGATATATGTAACTCATGATCAAGTTGAAGCTATGACTATGGCGGATAGAATTGTAGTTTTAAGAGATGGTAAGATTGAGCAAGTGGGAACTCCTCTTGAATTATATCATTCTCCTGCAAATATTTTTGTAGCAGGATTTATTGGCTCACCTAAAATGAATTTTATAAAAGTTAAGTTAATAGCTTCAACTAATCAAAATACAACAATCTCTTTGCCTTGTAAAAAAGAGTTTACCTTACCACATGTTTTACCTGAAAACTCAGAAAAGTCAGATGAGGTAACTTTAGGTATAAGACCTGAAGATATTGAATTGTCAAATGATGATGCAAATATGTATGTAGATATTGAAACAATTGAGCATTTGGGTAGTTCAACTTTGATTTATTCAAAGTATCAATCACAATCTATAGTTTTAAATATTCAAGGTACTTATTTTAATGAGGATTCATCAACAGTTGGAATAAAGATAAAAGAGGATAAGTGTCATCTTTTTACAAATGAAGAAATAGCTTTTGAAAAAAGGATTTAAAATGAAAATAAAAGTACTTGGAGTAGGAGATGCCTATTCAAAAGAAAATATTAACTCTTCTGTATTGGTTGAATCATCAGATTATAAAATATTAATTGATTGTGGACCAACTGTACCTTTTTCTTTGTGGAAGAGTATTGAAGATTGGGCAGATATTGATGCAATATATTTAACGCATACTCATCCTGACCATGTTTTAGGGCTTAGTATGTTGATAAATAGAATGGATACTTTAAATCGAAAAAAAAGCTTGAAGATTTTAAGTCATAAAGATAATCACAAAGTATTAAAAGATTTAATAGATTTTGGATTTTGGCCAAAAAAACAAACAAAAAATAGTTTTGTTGAATTAATTGAAGCCCAAGATGAAGGCTCTTTAGATCTATTTACTTATAAAATGGTTAAAACGGTACATTCTGTACCCAATAGAGGTATATATTTATCTGATGGAATAAATAGTTTTTTTATGACAGGAGATGGTGTCTTAAAAGGAGATAATACTAAGATGTTATCTAATACTACTTGTGCTTTACTAGAGTGTCAAAATTTAGATATTCCTGCACAAAAAGGACATAGTAATTTTGAGATATCAAAAGAGATATCTTTAAATAATAAAAATACTTTGTTTTATCTTTACCATATCCAAGATGATGCAAGGGAAGAGATAAAAAGAAAATGTTTAGAGGTTCCTAATCTTAGTGTTTTAGAACCTTCTCAATTGATTTTGTTATAGAAAATTAAATAGGTTTATATATAAATTATAAAACTTCATACTATGAGTAGAATTAAAATATCACATAGATTATAGCTACCAAGGAGTTATTTTGTTAGAAATATTAAAAAATATTGTTTTAGAAGCAGGTGAGCTTTTTAAAGAAGGCTATTATAATAATAAAAAAATAGAGTTTAAAGGTGCAAAAGATTTAGTAACAAACTATGATGTTGCAGTAGAAAATCTATTAATAGAGAAATTAACACAAAGTTTTGAAGGGTTTGATGTTATTGCAGAGGAATCAAAAAATAATTATGAGACATTTTATAATTCAATTATTATTGACCCTATTGATGGAACAACAAACTTTGTAAATAAAGTTCCCCATTGTGCAATTAGTGTCGGAATTTATAAAAATAAAAAACCATACTTAGCTGTTGTTTATAATCCAATTTTAGATGAACTATACAGTGCCCAAGTAGATAAAGGTGCATATTGTAATGGAAAGAGAATAAAAGTTAGTCAAGAGGAAGATTTACAGTTATCTTTAATAGCCACGGGTTTTCCTTATACAAGTGTAGAGAATAAAGAAGATTTAGATTTTGTTTTAAAAGCTTTAGAAAAAATTTTACCTAAGTGTCAAGATATTAGGAGATTAGGTAGTGCTTCTTTAGATATTTGTATGGTAGCAAAAGGAGTATTTGATGCTTATTATGAAATAAACACAAACCCTTGGGATGTGGCAGCTGGTATTATTATATTAAAAGAAGCTGGTGGATGTATATTTAACTCTTTAGGGGAAGAATATAATATGTTTGAAGACAAATGTATAGTTGCGACCAATGGTAAAATAGATAGTTTATTATATAAAGAGTTAAAAGATATATGACAGAGATTTTAGGTTTTATTGCTGCAATACTTACTACAACTGCTTTTATCCCACAAGTTATAAAAGTGTATAAGACAAATCATACTTCTGATTTGTCTTTATTAACATTTCTTATGTTTACAATTGGTGTATTTTGTTGGATTATTTATGGTTTGATTTTAAATAGTTATCCTTTAATAATTGCAAATATAATTACATTTTTATTAGCTTGTTATATACTTGTTAAAATATTTAAGAATATAAAATAGTAAATAAATTTTTACCATTTTATAAAATATTAAGAAAAAAATAACTAAAATTTTACATTCTAAAATTAAGCAAGTTCCAAGGTTTGGAACGACAAAATAGCCTTTCTTGTCATTTATTGCTTTTTAGGAAAACTTATATTTGAGGTTTTCATGAATCGAAGCAAAAAAATTATACTTTTAAGTCATTGTATACTTAATTCTAATGCAAAAGTTTATGCTTTAGCAAACTACAAAGGGTGTTTTGCAGAACTTATTACTCCATTATGTGACAAAGGTTACGGAATTTTGCAATTGCCTTGTCCTGAGATGTTAACTTGTGGAGTTAACCGATGGGGAATGGTAAAAGAACAATATGAAGCACCAATCTACAAAGAACAATACAAAAAAATGCTACTTCCTATTATAAATCAGATAATTGATTATAAAAATAATGGTTATGAGATAAAAGCTTGTATTGGTATAGATGGAAGCCCAAATTGTGGTATTAAAAAAACTTGTAGAGCAAATTGGAAAGGGGAGATTGATAAATCTTTTGATTTAGAAAAAAATTTAAACTCTTTACAAATGGTTAATGAAGCAGGTGTTTTTATGGAAGTATTTTTTGAATTACTTAAAAAGAATAATTTAGAGATATCATTTTTTGCTCTTAATGAAGAAAATCCAACAGCTTCAGTAGAGGCTATACTAAAGGAACTTTTATGAAAAAATTTTTTGCAGGATTATTGTTGACATTTGGTATTTTTGCAAATGCACAACAAGATGTTATTACTGTTGGTTTATGTGCAGCATATCCACCATTTGAATCAAGGGATGAAAAAAGTGGAGATATTGTTGGGTTTGATATTGATTTAGCAAATGAAATTGGTAAAATCATTGGTAAAAAAGTTGAGATAAAAGATGCAGAATGGCAAGCGCTACTTGGTGGATTGAAAAACAACAACTATGATATGATTTTAAGTGCTATGAGTAGACAAGAAGCTGGTCAAAACAATGTTAACCTATCTGATACTTATTATTTACTAAATGATGTTTTAGTTGTAAAAAAAGAGAATAATAAAATTAATTCACAAAAAGATCTAGCTAATAAAACTGTTGGTGTTCAACTTGGAAGTGGTAGTGAACAAGTTGTTGATAAACTTACAGGACTTGGAAAAGTTGCACGATACAACTATAATCCAGAAGCATTTTTAGATTTAAAACACAATCGTATTGATGCTGTTGTTGTTGGATATGCATATGCTTTAAATCAAAAAGAGTTTAATAAAGAGTATAAAATTGTTGATAAACTTGCCCCTGCCCAATTAGTAGTTGTTATGAAAAAAGGGAAAGATGATTTAACAAAACAAGTTAATGAAGCTTTAAAAACTTTAAAAGATAACGGTACTTACGATAAATTAATTAACAAATGGCTGGCAGTAAAATAAGTGAATTTTAGTGCTGTATTTGATAACTTGGGGTTTCTTTTAGAAGCCTCATGGCTTACTATTTATCTATCTTTTATATCATTTCTTATTGCACTATTTATTGGTGTAATAATTGGTACATTTAGAAGTTTAAAAAATAGTTGGTTTATAAATTCTCTAATAGGAACATATATTGAGATTTTTAGAGGTACACCACTTCTTATTCAACTTTTTTTTATATATTATGGTTTGCCACAAATAGGTATTGTAATGTCAAGTCATCAAGCTGCAATAATAGGCTTGTCTTTAAATTTTGGTGCATATATGGCAGAGATTGTAAGAGCTGGAATTCAAGCAATACCAAAAGGACAATACGAAGCTGCTGATTCTTTAGGATTAAATAAAATACAAATGTTTATCCATATTATTTATCCCCAAGCTTTTAAAATAGTTTTACCTCCACTTACAAATACTTATGCTTCAATTTTAAAAGATAGTTCTTTAGTTTCTGTTCTATCAATAACTGAATTAACAAGGGCAGGGCAACTTATATATGTGCGAACTTATGAACCTTTTGAAATATATTTAACTCTTGGAGTTTTTTATTTTGTTATGACTTATACTATTGCAATTTTTTCTAAATATTTAGAAAAGAAAGTTTCTAGACAAGACTAAAATTAATTTTTCTTCTAAATATACTATGTTAAAATAAATCATTAAAGGATTTATATGAAAAAAACTATTGTTGTTGGTGGGTTTTCTAAAGAACAAAGAGAAAAAGATTTAGAAAAAGTAAAAGCAAAATATGAAAAAAAAGGTTATAAGTTTTTAGAGTTTATAGAAAATGGTGCTTTAAAATCTGTAGCAGTTTTTGAAGTAGAAAAAGCTATTGTAAGAAAAGAACAATCTAAAAATTTAATTTTACTTGGAGTTCTATTTCTTGGCTTTGCAGCAATTTTATATATAAAAGCTACTTTAGCACAATAATGATATTATCTTAAATGAATAATAAATATAAAATATTAAAAGAGGTTTTTGGACATGATAACTTTAGAAGTTTCCAAGAATCAGTTGTAGACGCAATTTTAGATAAAAAAGATGTATTAACTATCCTTCCAACTGGTGGTGGGAAATCTTTATGTTATCAGTTGCCATCACTACTTTTAGATGGATTAACAGTTGTAATCTCTCCACTTATTGCACTAATGCAAGATCAAGTAAAAGCTTTAAATGACTTAAATATTAGTGCAGGAATGATTAGCTCTTTATCTTCCCAAGATGAAAACAACTTTACACTACAAAAGATTTTAAATAAACAATTAAAGTTTTTGTATGTAGCCCCTGAAAGGTTTACTTCAAATGAGTTTGTTGGAGTTTTACAAAGAATAGATATAAATTATTTTGTAATTGATGAAGCCCATTGTGTTAGTGGTTGGGGACATGAGTTTAGAGCAGAATATAGAAATCTTGATAGATTAAAAAGATTTTTCCCGAATACACCAATTGCTGCATTTACGGCAACTGCCACAAAAAAAGTTGAAGATGATATTGCTCAAAGTTTACATCTTAATAATCCCATGCATTTTAGGGCAAAAACAGTAAGAGATAATCTTGATATAAAAGTAGAACCAAGAATCTCAAATGGTAAAAATCAAATATTAAACTTCTTAAAATCACATAAAGGATTATGTGGAATAATTTATACCTTTACTAGAAAAGAAGCAGAATCCACAGCACAATTTTTATCACAAAATGGTTTTAGCGCAAAACCTTATCATGCAGGATTAAGTAATGAAATAAAAAATAGTGTTTTTAATGATTTTGTATATGAAAAAATTGATATTGTAGTTGCAACTATTGCATTTGGTATGGGAATTGATAAATCAAATATAAGATTCGTAATACACACTTCTTTACCTAAAACTTTAGAAAACTATTATCAAGAAATAGGAAGAGCAGGGCGAGATGGAGAGATGTCTTATGTATATCTTTTATATTCAAAAGCTGATGAGGTAAAAAGAAAAATTCAAATTGAGGATTCAATAGATAATTCATATAAGCAAGTTGGACTTGAAAAACTTGAGAAGATGTATCGATATTGTGTTAGTAATAATTGTAGGCATAAGCTTATTGCTGCTTATTTTGAAGATGAGATTGAAGATTGTAAAACTTTGTGTGATAATTGTACAAAAGGTGAAGTTGAACAAGTTGATGTAAGTGTTGATGCCCAAAAACTTTTATCAAGTATTTATAGAAGTGAACAAAGGTTTGGCTTAAATCATATAATTGATATTTTAAGGGGTTCAAAAAACAAAAAGCTTTTAGAATTTGGTCATGATAAACTTAGTGTTTATGGTTTAGGTGTTGAAAAAAGTAAAAATGAGTGGGTAGCTATTGCTGATAAACTTATAGATATACAAGCTTTAGTTTTAGGTGATTTCAGGGCTTTAAAGATAACAAATCTTGGGTTTAAAATCTTAAAAGGTCAAGAAAAACTGCTTATTGATTCTGATAAATTAGGTATTGCACAAAAAATTGAAGAGCAAGTAGAAGAGTTGAGTTTTGATGAACAATTATATGAAAAATTTAGAACTCTTAGAAAAGAGATGGCTTTAGAGTATGAAGTTCCCGCTTATGTTATATTTGGAGATAAAACATTAAAAGAGTTTACCATTAAACTACCAGTTACAAAAGAGCAAATGTTGGATATAAATGGAGTAGGGCTTGTAAAGTATGAAAAATATGGAGAGGCTTTTTTAGAACTTTCAAAGAGTATAAAAGAGGAGTTTGAAGAAGAGCTAGAGAATAGAACTCCACTTAAAAAGCTTACAAAAACATATCTAGAAACTTACGATTTAATCTGTAAAAATAAAAGTATAGAAGAGGTTTCACATATTAGAAATTTAAATATTTCTTCTGTTTTATCACATATTTCACTTTTAAGTGAACATAAAAAAATATCATATGAAAAAAAGAAAGAGTTATTAAAACCATATGCTCTTCCTGATAATATTAGATTTTGGATTGAAGATGGTTTGAGATTAGATTCTATAAAACAACTTAGACAATATTTATATTTATATGAGTATCTTGAAAAAGAGTTATAAAGAAGTTATTAAATAACTTCTTTATTTGTATGATTATTGATAAGATTAGTAATGTTTTCTATAAATTTATCATTTATTACCAAATTATAATGTTCGTATGTTCTTTGATAATTACTTTCGAAGTTATATTGCATCACTTTATTAAAAAAGTTATCTTTTAAAATATTTTCTTTTTTCATTTTTGCATAATATTTTGCTCCAAGTAAATCTTTGTCATTTTTAATAAAATCATCTAAAGCTAACAAAGAAGCATCAATTTTTATTAAATATTCTAATTGTTTATCAAGTTCTTTATTTGTTAAGTTTTCTTCAATAATTTTATATATATTAAACATTGCAATCTCTGGATTAACATACAATTTTAACTCTTCTAGTTTTTTAACAGTTTCTTCATTATCTAGTAAAGTTTCAAAAACAAAATTTCCTAACGATATTTGATAATATAATTCATACTTTGTAATTAAATCAATGATATTTTTTCTTTGAAAAAATTTTTCGTAAATAGAATCTTTTTTATAATAGTTTATAAAAGATTCATTATTTTTTGGATTGTTAAAATCTTTCATAAGCTTCCTTTCTTTTATAAATATTATAAATTATATCAAATAAAATTAGCAGTTGTCAATAGTGAGTGCTAAAACATTTCATTTTTTTCTAAGTTTACAATCTTATAATTTAATTTTTAAAAGGTTGAATAATGAAAATAATAATTTTAGGAACAGGTGGAATAGGCGCATTTTATGGTGCAAAATTAATTTTATCAGGTAATAGTGTAAAGTTTATTGCAAGAGGTGAGCACTTAAAAGTTCTAAAAGAAAGAGGTTTGAACTTAACACACAGTACATTTGCTTTTAATGAAAAGATTGATGTTTATAGTTTAGATGAAATTGATTCTAAGATAATTCAAGAAAGTGATGCAATTATATTTTCTACAAAATCAACTTCTACAAAAGAACTTGCTAAAAAGTTAAGTAATATTATTGATAAAAATATATCTTATCCATATTTAATCTCTTTGCAAAATGGTGTTGAAAATGAAGATATATTATGTGAATATTTTCAAAAAGAAAAAGTTATTGGAGGAATATCAAGAAAAATTGGTGCACATATTATTGAACCAGGAGTAATTGAATCAACAGGAGATGTTGAAACTATAATTGGTGCTATTAAAGAAAATGATCTAAATAGAACTTTTATGGAGAGTTTTAAAAATAGTTTAGTTAATGCTGACACAAAATGTGAAATTGTATCAGATATTAAAGTTGAATTATGGAAAAAACTTATTATAAATAATGGTGTTAATGCTATATGTGCTTTATTAAGAGTAAAAACTGGTATTGTTATGACAAATGAAAAATTATCTCAAATTGTTTATGGTTTGATGAAAGAGACTGCAATTGCAGCAAAAATTGATAATGTTGAAATATCAGAAAAAGATGTAGAACAAATGTTTGAATTAATTAAACATTTCGATTCAATAAAACCATCAATGCTTGTTGATGTTGAAAACGGCAGAACCATAGAGATTGATGAGATTTGTAATGTTGTAATTAAAAAATGTGAACAGCTTGATTATGATGCCTCATATACAAAAACAATATCTTATTTACTTGACTTTATCTATTACAATTAATAGATAATTTTATAAAATTTACTAACATTACTTATGATTTACTAAATTTATATTAGTAAAAAATTAACAAATTTTAATTAGATTGTGTGTTTGATATACTTCCTCATATAAAAGAAGTAAAAGTTATTATATCTATTTTTGCTATTTCTATATAATTTTGTAAACAAAAAAAAGGCTTTAATAATGCTAAATAAAATCTCAATAAAAGTAAAACTTTATATATTGGCAATTATGTCAATTTTTGGTTTAGGAGTACTAAGTGTACTTTTGTTTCAATCAATTTCTAATGTTCATACTCTAGGAAATGCAAAAGCATTAGTTGAAACTTTGAATTCTGATATGTTGATGTTAAGAAGAAATGAGAAAGATTTTCTGGCAAGAAAAGATTTAAAATATAAAGCTAGTTTCACAAAAAATACAGAGACATTAAAATCAAATATTAGAGAATTAGATCTATTATTAAAAGAATTAGATGTTGATAATTCAGATTTAATTAAATTTGATGAAATAATTGAAAAATATAAAAATGTATTTTTTTCACTTGTTTCTAAACAACAAGAGATTGGATTAAATCCAAAAGATGGTTTATATGGAAGTTTAAGAGAAGCTGTACATAAAGTACAAGATAGTGCAAAAAAATCCCATAATAATAAACTTTTAGCAATAGTATATGATTTAAGAAAACAAGAAAAAGATTTTATGTTAAGAAGAGATTTAAAATATGTAGATAAATTTTCAAAGATAATCAATGACCTATTAGCAATGGACAGTTTAGTTGCAGGAGATAGAAAGGACTTTTTAATAAGTTATAAAAATGATTTCTTGACATTGGTTGAGGCAGAGAAAGTTTTAGGTTTAGATAGTAAATCTGGAATTCAAGGTGAAATGAGAAAAACTATTCATCAAACTGAAATGTTATTAAAAAAGATGACAAAAGATGCATCACAATTTATAGAAGCTTCAATTAAACAAATTGAAACTACAGTTATCATTATTTCTATAGTAATTATTTTTATAATTTTAATTTTTTCTTTAGTTATAGCAAAAAATATTGCACAAAGATTAAAAGAGTTTCAAGGTGGTTTACTAAACTTTTTTAAATATTTAAATAGAGAAGTTAATGAAGTAAAATTACTTGATGCGGATTCTCATGATGAAGTTGGGATAATGGCAATAACTGTAAATGAAAACATTGATAAAATTAAACATATGATAGATGAAGATAGAAATACAATTGATAATACAATTGAAGTTTTATCAGAGTTTGAAAAAGGTGCATTTACAAAAAAAGTAACTGCTCACTGTACAAATCCATCTTTAAATGAGTTAACAAGTCTTATTAATCAAATGGGTACAAACCTTGAAAAAAACATTACTACTGTACTAGATATTTTAGAGCAATATTCAAATAGTAACTTTATGAACAAAGTTCCAACAGAAGGACTAAAAGAACATATTTTAGAACTTGCAGGTGGAGTTAACTCTTTAGGTAGTGCGATTACAAATATCTTAGTGGAAAATAAGAAAAGTGGTGTAACAATAAATGACTCAGCACATTCTTTACTAGAAAATATTAAAACTTTAAATACAAACTCAAATAAAGCAGCAGCAGCATTAGAAGAAACAGCAGCAGCATTAGAAGAGGTTACAAGTAATGTAACAGGAAATACTGATATGATTATTCAAATGTCAGGTTATGCAAATGAGTTAAATCATGCAGCAACACAAGGTAGTAATTTAGCAAATGAAACTACAAAAGCTATGGATGAGATTAATAATGAAGTAACAGCTATTAATGAAGCAATTACTGTAATTGACCAAATAGCATTTCAAACAAATATTTTATCACTAAATGCAGCAGTAGAAGCAGCAACAGCAGGTGAAGCTGGAAAAGGTTTTGCTGTAGTTGCTCAAGAGGTAAGAAACCTTGCAGCTAGGTCTGCTGAAGCAGCAAAAGAGATTAAAGATATAGTCACTGAAGCAACACAAAAAGCAAATAGCGGTAAAAATATTGCAGATACAATGATAACAGGATATGAGAGTTTAAATATTAATGTTTCAAAAACTTTAGAGTTAATTTCAAGTGTAGAAACAGCTAGTAAGGAGCAATTAACAGGAATAAAACAAATAAATGATGCAATTAACTCTTTAGACCAACAAACACAAGAAAATGCAGGAATTGCAAACGAAACACAAGAGATAGCAAATACTACTTCAACTATAGCAGATAAAATTATTGAAGAAGCAAATGAAAAAGAATTTGTAGGAAAAAATGATATAAAAGAGACTAAAAGAGTTTCAGATAAAAAATCTACAACAATTCATTTAAGTAAAAAAACAGAAGTACAAAGTAAATCACCAATAAAAAATGAAAATATAAAAAAAGATAATAATGTTGAAATTAAACCGATAAATGTTGATGATGATGAGTGGGAGAGTTTTTAGTTTTATTTAGATTAATATAAACTTTATATTAATCTAAAGTTTTTTTACAACAATTGATTGTTTTTTCATCCTATATAGTTCATTAGTTTCGTTAAAAAATTCATCATAATCTAAAATTTCAAAACCATCTGTAAAAAAACTTTTTAATTCATCTTTTTTTAGTAGATAATCAGGGTTTGAATCTTTTTTTTCATTATTTTCATCTTCCATATATGTTTCAATAATTATGATTCCATCTTTTTTTAAAGCTTTTTTGATTTTTTCAATTATATCTCTATCTAAAAAATTTGTTTTTGTAATTAGATTATAAAAATTTTCTTGAAAAGTATATTCATCTAAATCAACAAGTAAAGTGTTGATATTAGGATTTTCAAGTTTTGACAAATTTTCAAGAGCTACACTTGAAATATCTAAAGCATCAACTTTAAAGCCATTTCCTGCCATATAAATTGTATTTCTTCCTGATCCACATGCTACATCTAAAGCTTTCCCTTTTGATACTTTGTTTATATATTTTACAAGCTTTTCACATGGGTCTCTTTTTTCTAATAGTTTTGGTAACTCTTTATATTTGTTATCCCATTTTATTTTATCTTTTTGTGCCATGAATATCCATTTTGTTTTTTAGATTGTATCAAATTTATTTATATATTTTCTAAAGTTAGTTAGATGGGATATAAATCTATCCCATCTTATTTAAATTATTGAAAGATATCAGCAGTTTGATTTTTGTACCATCCTACAGCATATTCTGCTTCCGTTGCTCTAACTCCTTCATCAGCATTCATTGGACTTAGTCCTCCTGAACCAGCTACTTTTTCAATTATATCTTCTTTTGCTTCGTAAACTGCTGCTACAGAAATACCATAATTTGGAGCAACTAAACTGTAACAAGTGTTTGCTAATTTTGGAGGATTTACAACAGGTTTGTTTTTTAACATTCTACTTATTTGAAGTACTGCAATTTTTGCTTGTGAATTAGCAGAGAAACCAGACTTTGGCATACTAGTTGCTATTGCAGCATCACCAATAACATGTACATCTTTTACTATTTTTGATTCAAATGTTTTTTTGTTTACTGGACACCAGTCACCTTCAGTTAGACCTGAATCAAAGGCTAATTTTCCAGCTTTTTGTGATGGAATATAATTTAAAACATCAGCTTTTATAACTCCATCTTCTGTTGTTAATTCTTTTTTTATAGGATCAACGAAACTAACTGCTCCTCCAAACTCTGCACTTCTCCATTCAATCATATCTCCATAAAGCTTTTCCCATCCCTCTTGGAATAATCCTTGTTTAGAGAATTTGTTTTTTTGATCTAAAATTATGATTTTAGAGTTTGGCTTATTATTTTTAAGATAGTATGCAACTAAAGAGATTCTTTCATATGGTCCAGGGGGACATCTAAATGGATTGGCTGGTGCAACCATAACATATGTTCCACCATCTTTCATCCCTTCTAGTTGTTCTCTAAGTAGTTGAGTTTGTGCTCCTGCTTTATATGCATGTGGAGAATAGATCTCTGAACCTTCAACATAACCTTTTTCATATTTAAAATCAATTCCTGGAGAAACTATAGCTTTATGATATGGTATTATATCGCCATTTTCTAATATAACAGTATGATTTTCTCCATCAACTTTTGCAACTTTTTCATGGATTACAGTTATGTTATATTTTTTTTCTAAGGTTTTATAATCATGTTTAATATAGTCTAAATCATTTAATCCTGCAATAACAGTATTACCAAATGGACAAGTGTAATACTCTTTATTTTGTTCGATTAAAATAACTTCTGTTTCAGGTGAGTATCTTTTCATATATTTAGCAGCTGTTGCTCCACCAAATCCCCCACCAACTATAACAACTCTTTTTTTATCTTTTGGTAAAGTTGAAGTCATACTTGTAACACTTGAACATGCTGCAAATGACAATGCGAATGAGCTAGCAAGTAGTTTATTAAAATTTCTTCTATTCATCATAACATTATCCTTTTATCTTTTGATTTTTGAAAAATAGTAACTGATTTGTTCTAATTCAGCATCAGTGAAACCTTTTGCATGTTTTGGCATCATCGTACCTGGTCTTCTATCGTATTTGTAGTCTAGAAGAATATTATACATTGTGGTTTTTCCAAGTCCAGCAATTAGTGGTGTAATAGCAACTGATTTTCCATCTGTCCCATGACATGAGGCACATGAAAGGGACAACATACTTCCTTTAACAGGATCGTAGTCTATGGCATATGATAAGCTAATTGCACAAGCTAGTGCGATAAGTGTTTTCTTCATCTCTTTTCTCCTTGATTTTATCTATGCAATTGTGATAATGCAATAATAGATATTATTGAGTAATCTCTTAATTAAATATAAAAAATAATTATTAATATAATAGGAAAAATTGTTTTTTAAATGAAGATTTTAATAAAAGTATTACAGTAGTTTAAAGTATTCTTCTCTTGATATTTCTTTAGCCCCTAGACTTGCTAAGTGGTCATTATAGACTTGGCAGTCTATCATTTTTATTCCATTTTCTTTTGCTTGTTTACAAAGATGATAAAAAGCAACTTTTGATGCATCTTTTTCTTTTGCAAACATGCTTTCCCCACAAAAAATATCATTAATTAAAACTCCATATAAACCGCCCACTAATACATCATTTAAATAACACTCAATAGAGTAAGCATAACCTAGTTTAAAAAGATTTATATAGGCAAGTATGAAGTTTTCATCAATCCAAGTATCATCTTCATGTTTTCTTTTTATAGTTGAACAATTTCTTATAACCTCTTCAAAGTTTTCATTAGTTTTAACAATAAAACCTTTGTTGTTTATAGTTCTTCTTAGGCTTTTAGAAACTTTAAATTGATCTGGGAATAAGACCATTCTTTCTTGAGGACTAAACCAATGAATATGGTTATATTCATCAATAAACCAAGGAAAGATTCCATTTTTGTAAGCATTTATAAGTCTTTGAGGATGAAAGTCTCCACCAACTGCAACCAAATCATTATCCATCATTTCTAATGTAGGAAAAATAAAATTATTGTTGTCTAAGAGGTATATTTTATGAGTTGGGTCAAGTAGTTCCATGAAGGAAAGTTTACTAAACTTTTCCTTCAAATTTGTTCATATTTACATTTTCAACTATATCATTAGAAATTTGATTAGTTTCTTGTGATATATCATTTGTTTTATCTGCAACTGAAGCATTCTCTTGTGTAAATTTATCTAATTGGTTAATAGCATCACTAATTTGTGACATTGCAAGACTTTGTTCACTAGCTGCATTTGTAACATCATCAATTAGATCACTTGTATCTTGAATTTTTCCTTCAAGTTCAGTAAAGCCTTCGATCATTGAAGAACTTACATTTTTACCTTCATTAGCTTTAATTGTTGCATTTTCAACTAAATCTTTAATCTCTTTTGCTGCTTCAGCAGATCTAGCTGCAAGGTTTCTTACCTCTTGAGCAACTACAGCAAAACCTTTTCCAGCTTCACCTGCTGTTGCTGCTTCTACTGCTGCATTTAATGAAAGAATATTTGTTTGAAAAGCTATTTGGTCAATTACAGTAATGGCTTCATTTATATTCATAACTGTCTCATTTATCTCATCCATAGATTTTGCAGTACCGGAAGCTAACTCTTTACCTTTATTTGCAGAAGCCTTTGTATCTTTTGAAATTTTTAACATCTCTTGGGCTTTTCCATTTGTTTGTTGAATATTTCCAGTTATCTCTTCTATTGAAGCTGCAGTTTCCTCTAATGATGCTGCTTGTGAAGTTGCATTATCACTTAATGTTTTTACATTAGAGCTTAATTCCTGTGATTTATCTCTTAGAAGTAAACCATCTTCTTGATTATCTTGAAGAATTTTTGTAATCATTTTATGCATATTAATAATACTATTACCAATTTTGCCACTTGAGTTTGAATCTAATTTTTTCGTAAAGTCTCTATTTGCATACTCTTCTAAAACTTCAGTTAATGCATTGATATTATTTCCTACAAGTGATTGAAGGTTTTGTAACATATCATTAAGAAGAGTTTTTAACTCTTCTAATGATTCATTATTTGTAGAACCAGCAATTTTTTTATCTAAATAACCTTCTCCTACATTTGTCACTATACCTTTTACTTCATGAATTAGCATATTATCTTGTTCAATAATATCTTTAGACTTTTGAATATTTTGGTTGATAAGTGCTGACATTTTTCCAATCTCATCATTTGCTTCTATTTTAATTTCATTAATATCATTTTGCTCTTTATTTACATATTTAAAGAAATTTAGAAGGCCATCTTGAAAGTTTAATAGTGGTGTAAAAAGAATTTTTTTCATGAAGAATATTATTCCTAAAGATATTAATATAAGTAAAACTAAAATCATTATTATATTGGTAACTATAACACTTTCCATATTTTCATGAGTTCTTGCATCCATCTCTGCTATTGAATCTTGTATGTCAGTAACATATGCTCCAGTACCAATAATCATATCCCAAGGTTCAAATTTTTTAACATATGAGAACTTTTCAAAATCTCCTTTTTTACCAGGAATTGTCCAGTAATATTTAACTATACCACCTTCTTTTTTTTCATTTGCAGTTTTAACAATTTCTCTATATAAATATTTACCTTTTGAGTCTTTTAAATCATATAAATGTTCTCCTACAAGGGAATCTTTTGCACCATGTGCTAGAACAACATGTTTTGAATCATTTATCCAAAAATATCCAGTTTTCCCATATTTCATATTCGCAACTGCTTTTAATGCTTCATTTTTCATTTTTTCTGAAATATCATCAATATATGCACCTGTACCTATAATCCAGTTATATGGTTTAAAAACTTTTAGAATAGATGTTTTAAATACAGTTTTTTTAGAACTCGGATTATAGAAAGAATACTCAATATAACCTACATCTTTACCTGTTTTCTTTAATTCATCTACTCCTAATTGAATAAAGGGTACCTTTGGAGTATTTTTAAAATATTTACCTGTTAATTCTCTTTTTATTGGATGCATAACCATCTTATAATTAAAATCATTAATCCAAAAATAACCAGACTTCCCATACCTAGTTGATGCAATTATAGATTCTATTCTATTTTTTAGTTCATTCTCAGATAAAACATTTTTGTTTTTTTCATATTCAGCATTTATAATTGAAAATAGAAAATTAGACTGCTCTTCTATATAATTCTTAACTTCAATTTTGATTTTTTCTTTTGAAGTTCTTTCATAATATGACTCTACAGTTTTAAAAGCTAAGGATACATAATTCTCTAGTTCTTTCTCTTTTGCTTTATATGCAGTTTTCTCACTATCATCTAAAATTAAATCAACTTCACTATTTATAGTTGAAGTCATTTCAACTAACATAGTCAGTCCAATTAGAACAATTAGTCCTATAACAGTTGACAATAATTTTGCCTTTATAGATAAATTTTTAAACATGGTGACCCCTTTTTTGTAACATTTGTCACAATATATAAGTGTATTTTATAATAAGTAAATTAAATCCAACATAAAATAAAAAAATTATTTTTAATAAAAATTTTATAAATAATAAAAAAACTTATCTTTATTTAAATGATTATAAAGCCCAATAATAAGGCTATTTAAATGCTAATGATAATAGTTATTGATATGATATAGTGGTTATTATTATATATAAAAATAATCTTTTTATAATGTTATATATTATAAAGTTTAATAAGCAGTACGTATTGGTATAAAAAAATCTAATTCAAAATTTTTTTGTTCAGTTGTAAAATAGTTTTTATAATAAATAGCATAAGCAGGTATAGTTTTGGCTTCATATCCAGAGTTCGGTAACCAGTAATGATATACATATCTAAGTAGGTTTAATACATCTCCATAAACTCCTTTTAAATAAAACACTGCACATAAAGATTCAGGAATATCAAAAGTGCTAATTTTATTAAAATTCTTTTCAACACTAATACAAGCAACATAAGAACAATTCTCTAAGGGGGTTATAACTGGGTTATCATGAAACAATGCAATCTCTTGGTATTCTTTTAGATGATTTTCATAGGCAATAGCTTCTAATTTTTCCCAACTCTTTTTAATTGATTTGTTATATCCTTTGTGTCTTATATATGCACAATGTATTTGTTTACATACCTTTATTTCAGGTTCAATATATACAAAATCTTTTTTTGAAGTAAATTCTTGTAGCAATTTTTTTGAATATTTTTTATAACTACCATTTCTCCATTGAGTTGGGGTATAAATATATCTGGATTTAAAAGCTTTTATAAAAGAAGAGTGTGAAATATATCCACATTGGTTCGCAATTTCACTAATAGTAGAATGGGTATTTGTAATTAAAAGATTAGCAGCTTTTTTTAATCTTTCATCAGCAATTATTTCAAATAATGTTTTTCCTGTTTCCTCTTTTATAATACGATGATAGTGGTATTTACTTAAATGATTTATTTTTGCTAATTCATCTAGTGTAACTTTATATTCCAAGTTTTTATATATATAATAAAAAGTTCTATTAACTACATCATTTCTAAAATGTTTTGTTCCCTTTTTCATAAGTAGATTATATCAAAAATAGCAATATAAGACAAATATTTTGAAATTTGAGATAAAGATTTAATTTTTTTATTTCAATATAATATTAAAATTTTTTAAGGGACAGTACAATGAAAAAAGTTGAGAGATCTTATATAAGACAGATATTAGATGCAATAAATGAAAAAACAATCTCTTTTGCAGGTGGTTTGCCAAATGAAAATCTATTTCCTATTGAGAATTTAAAAGTAGCTACAAATAAAGTATTAGAAAATAGATTATGTTTACAATACTCAAAATCTCAAGGAGTCGAAGATTTAAGAGAAAAAATTGCACAAATTTATACTGAAAAGTTTGAGTTTCCAACAAATAAAGATGAAATATTGATAACAACAGGTAGTCAACAAGCCTTTGATATTATTGCTAAATCATTTTTAAATAAAGAATTGTATGTTCAACGACCTACATATATTGGAGCTTTAAGTGCTTATAAGGTATTAGATTTGGAAATTAAATCATTTGAGGATTTGGATGATTTAGAAAATAGATTAAATCCTTCAAATGGACTTTATGCAATGACTGATTTTACAAATCCAACAGGAAGAGTTGTTGATAATAAAAGAAGAGAAGAAGTAGCAAAAATCTTGAATAAAAAACAATGCTACTTTATAGAAGATGGTGCTTATTCATTAATTGATTTTAATGGTGAAATTAGAAAACCAATTAGTGCTTTATATGAAAAGAGTTTCCATTTAGGTTCTTTTTCTAAAATAGTTGCACCTGGATTTAGAGTAGGTTGGATTAGAGCAAAAAAAGAGATGATTGAACAAATGATGGTATGTAAAGAAGCAATAGATTTACACACTTCTACATTTAATCAAATGATATTAAATGAATATATGCAACAGTTTGATGTATTTGAACATATCAAACTTGTAAGAGCAGAATATGAATCAAAAATGAATTATATGGCTGATTGTTTTGAGAAATATATTCCTAGTTTTAAATTTGAAAGACCAAAAGGTGGTATGTTTATTTACGGTTCATTTGAGGAAGATTCTTTTGAATTAGCTAAAAAAGCATTAGAACAAGATGTAGCTTTTGTACCTGCAAAAGTTTTCTTTCATGATAATAGAGACTCAAATGAAGCAAGATTTAATTTTACTAATTCAACTTTTGAACAAATAGAAAAAGGGGTTCAAAAATTAGCTAAATTACTTTCTCCAAATGATAATTTAGATAAGAAGATAGCGTAAGCTATCCTCTTTTGAGTACTATCTCTCCAAGATTTCTTGAAATAGTATTTGCTACAACCTCACATTTTACTTTAAATAAAAAGAATATTTTTTTGTCATGATAATTTTCTAAACATTCAAAGTTTCCCATCCCTTTGGACAATACAAGGGGTGTTTTATCAAACAATTCTAAAAAATCTCTTGAAGCTTGTTTTTTCTCTAAACCAGGAGTATCAACACCTGTGCTTATTACATTGCAGTATTTATCAATACCTATTTGTAATGCTTCTTTTGTAGTTATATCATTTATTATTGGTTTTTCCCTTGTTGCATAATAAATTGTAAGTTTTGGATAAATATTTTTTATAGTTTTGATTAAAATTTTATCAAATACATTTTCACCAGCATTATCTGAAAGTATTATTAGTGAATTTGTTTCTTCAAGTTCTTTTTTGAAAACTTCATAATCATTTATAGCAAATTCTGTTTCAAAGATAGAGTTTATCTCATCATCCAAACTAAACTCTTCCTTTGTAGAAAAATCTATAACATTACCTGCAACGGCAGCTTTGATTGCAGTAAAAAGTTTATCTTCACTATTTTTTATTTTCTCTTCAATAAAGGGAACATAACTTATAGCTTTTTGTATAGATTTTTGTTTAATCTTTTCAAGAGGGTCATCTAAATTTGTTCTTTTTGCTAAATACTGATACACATCTTTAGCAACAAATGGTGGAGTATCTTCAAAAGAGAAGTTTTCAGCTCTTTTTTTAACTTCTTTCATAATTGATTTTGAAAGCTCTTCATCTAGATTTAAAACCTTTGTTGCTTTTTCTATTTGGTATATTATGCACTTGACACATTCATTTGTAATATTCATAAGTAAGTTGCTCTTTTTGTTTATATAAGTTATATATTTTATACACTTTTTTAGTATAAATAAACCTTAGATTAAGTACAATTATCTCTTAATATCGAAAAATGAAGGACAAGATTATGTTTAAACTAAAAGAACATAACACAAGTGTAGGTACCGAGCTTAGTGCAGGGTTTACTACCTTTTTAACAATGATGTATATTGTTCCTGTAAATGGATTTATTCTTGCAGATGCAGGATTACCAATGGATGCAGTTGTTACAGCAACTGCTTTAATCACTATTCTTGCAACACTATTTAGTGGTTTATGGGCAAATACTCCAATTGCAATGTCAGTAGGTATGGGACTAAATGCATATTTCTCATATGGATTAGTACTTGGTATGAAAATACCTTGGCAAACTGCATTAGGTATAGTATTCTTATCTGGTATATTGTTTATGATTTTATCTTTTACCAACTTTAGGGTTTGGATTATGACTTCAATTCCTATGAATTTAAGAAGAGCTATTAGTGCTGGTATTGGTTCATTTATTGCATTTATTGGTTTAAAGCAAATGGGTATGATTGTTGATAATCCAGCTACTCTTGTTTCACTTGGAGATTTTTCAAATCCAACTGTTCTTTTAGGTGTTTTAGGACTTGTTCTTTCATTCACTTTATATGCATATAGAGTTAGAGGGGCATTTATTTTAGCTATAGCTATTACTTCGATTGTTGGTTGGAGTTTTGGATTAGGTAAACTTCCTGAAGGTGTAGTTTCTGCTCCTGCATCAATTAGCCCAATTATTTTTGAACTTGATATTGCAAGTGCATTGACACTATCTTTATTGCCTGTTATTATTACATTTTTAATTACAGATATGTTTGATACCTTAGGAACATTAACTGGTGTTGGAACAAGAGCAAATCTATTTCAAGAGAATAATAAAGATGATAAGTCTTTACAAAGAACTTTAGAAGCAGATGCTATTGCAACAACAGCAGGTTCTTTACTTGGAGTATCAACAACAACAGCATTTATTGAGAGTGCAAGTGGTGTAGAAGAGGGTGGAAGAACAGGTTTAACAGCAGTATTTACTGCAATGTTTTTCGTAACAACATTATTTTTATTGCCATTATTTAAAGCAATACCTGGAAATGCAATCTATCCAGTATTAGTGGTAGTTGGAGTATTGATGTTTACAGAATTAGGTAAAATAAACTTTGAAGATTCAGATTTAGCAACAAGTGCAGGTGCTTTTTTAATTGTAATTTTAATGCCTTTGACTTTTTCTATTACAAATGGTATAGCAGCAGGGTTTCTTATCTTTACTATTATCAAGTTCGCTAAAAAACAAACTTCAGATTTAAATCTTGGAATTTTTGTTATTACATTTATAAGTGCATTAGCATTTATTTTATAAGGAAGTTAATTGGAAAAATATTATTATGGTTACGACGAGTTTGCAAAAGATACTCAAGTTTTAGTTGATAAGTGTAGGGATTATGAACCAGATATTTTATTAGCAATAGCAAGGGGAGGATTAACTCTTGCTCATTTGATGTCTCAGGCTTTGGATATGAGAAACTTATATTCATTAAATTCTATTCATTATGAGGGAGAATTAAAACTAAATAGTTTTAATATTTTTAATATACCTGATGTTTCCCATGCAAAAAGAGTTTTATTAATTGATGATATTGTTGACTCTGGAGAAACTATGGAAGAGATTTTAAAAATCTTAGCAGAAAAATTTCCTAATGTAGAATTTAAACTTGCTACAATATTTTATAAAAAGACTGCATGTTTACAACCTGATTTTGCAGTGAAAGAAGCTAAAGGTTGGATCGATTTCTTCTGGGAAGTTGATGTAAAATAGAAAATAGGTTTAACCTATTTTCTACTAATTATCTATAAAATATGTATTTTATACATATTTGCTACTGTTTTTTTAAAAATCCAAGTAAATATATTGTATAATATTCCAATCTTAATTATATATGGACAAAAATATGACATTTATAGAATTTAAAAAATTATTACTTGATGCTGAATTAACAATTCCTAAATTTACTGCTTTAATAAAAGTTAGTGAAAAAAATATCCAAGCATATAAGAAAAAAGAAGAGGTTCCTAATGCTATCGCAGCTGTTGCAGCCTGTTTTGCTAAGATGAATCAAGAGGGTATGGATTTTAGAGAATTAATGGATGAGTTAGATTTAAAGAAGAAAGAAAAAAAAGGTGCAGGTTTTTCTTCTAAGAAGAAAGAAAAAAAATAACAATAGCTTTTATAAAAAATTTTATAAAAGAACTTAAATAAATTTTCAACAAATTTTTTGATATACTTCCAAAAAAATTTAGGAAGTATAAATGACAAATAATAAAAAAGTAAATCAATTTTTAACAATAGCTTCAATAATGATGGCTTTGGCAATAGCTATAGGTGCTTTTGGAGCGCATGGTTTAAAATCAATTGTAAGCTCTCAAATGCTTGTTGTATATCATACAGGTGTAGAATATCAATTTTATAATACATTAGGACTTTTTGCAGTCTCTTTTGTAATCTATTTAAAGCCTGAGTCAAAGAAAGCTATAGTTGCAGCTTGGTTGATTTTAATTGGTATGATAATCTTCTCATTTTCATTATATCTTTTAGTTATTTTAAATATTCCTGTATTAGGTGCTATTACTCCAATAGGTGGAACTTTAATGATTATTGGATGGCTTACTTTGACTTATTCAATTTTAAAAGGATAACTTAAAATGGGTATTGTTCAAAAGATTGAAGAGATTAGAGATGCGAGATGGTTTTCTAATTTAACAACTTTTATTATCTTAGCCTATGCTTCAGTATTAGGTTTTAAAACAATTGGTGAAGTTGAAGAACATTATGCTTTATTTTTAACATTTGCTGACTCTTTTGTAACTATATATTTTGTATTTGAAATAGCTATAAAAATGGTTGCAGAAAAAAAGTTTATTAATTTTTTTAAATCAGGCTGGAATGTTTTTGATTTTGTTATCGTAGTAATTACTCTTTTACCTTTAGAACAATCAGGCTTTGCTGCTGTTGCAAGGGTACTTAGAGTATTTAGAGTTCTAAGACTCTTTACCGCACGACCAGAATTAAAAGCAATAATAGATATGTTAATAAGAGCTATCCCTTCAATTATTGATATCGTAATATTAATGTTTATAATCTTTTATATTTATGCGATTGTAGGTAATTTTTATTTTAGTGATTTACCATCAGGTCTTTGGAAAGACTTTTTAGTATCAATGTTAACACTATTTAGAGTTTTAACATTTGAAGATTGGACTGATGTAATGTATGAAGCTATGGAGGTTTATCCTTGGGCATGGATATATTTCGTTTCTTTTGTTATTATAGCAGCTTTTGTATTTTTCAATCTTTTTGTTGCAGTTATTATTGGAGAGATGCAAAAAATACAAGAATCTGATTTTCATGATGAGATGCATGAAGATAGTAAAAAATTAGATATTTTACTTTCTGAAATAAAAGTTTTAAGGGAAGAGGTTCAAGAATTAAGAGGTAAAAAAGAGTAATGAAAACTTTTTCTATTTTAGGTACTGGATGGTTAGGGCTAGCTTTAGCAAAAGAGTTAAAAAATGATTATAATGTAAAAGTATCTATTAGAGATTTAGAAAAAGAAAAATCTATGATAAGTGAGGGGGTATCCCCTTACTTATTAGATGAAGACAACTTGGAAAATATAGATACTCTATTAGAATCAGATTTTATTTTTATAAACTTTCCTCCAAGAAAATCAAAAAATTATATTGGCTTTTTGGATAAAATTTACTCAAATATTAAATCAAAAAATAAAAAAGTGATATTTATTAGTTCAACTTCAATATATTCTAATAAAGAGGGAATATATAATGAAAATTCAACATTAAATGAGTTAAATTCATCTTTAGTATATAAAGCAGAAGAATTAGTTAAATCAAAAACAGATGTAATCTTCAGATGTAGTGGTCTTATGGGATATAATAGAGTTGCTGGGAGATATTTTGCAGGGAAAACTTTAGACTGTGAAGATTCAAAAATTAATTATGTTCATAGAGATGATGTAATTGAGGCAGTAAAATTTGTAATTGAAAATAATATAAATGGTATTTTTAATTTATGTTCAAAAAACCATCCAACAAAAAAAGAGATTTATACTCATAATGCTAAAAAATTTGGTTTTAAAGAGATTATTTTTAAAGATAAAAAAGATTATGGAAATAGAATTATAGATGGAAGTAAAATTGAAAGATTAGGATTTAGGTATAAATACCCAAATCCACTAGATTATCCTTAGTTTGTATTAAATGCTCTATCTCCTGCATCACCAAGACCAGGTCTAATATATTTATTTTCATCTAATCTATCATCTATTTGAGCAATATAGATATCAACATCAGGGTGTGCTTCAACTACTGCATTTACCCCTTCAGGAGCACCTAAAATATTTAAAGAGATAATCTTTTTAGCTCCTTTAGATTTTAAATAAGAGATACCATCAATTAACGATCCTCCAGTTGCTACCATTGGATCAAGAAGTAAAACAGTTTTATCTTCTAATGGTGGTACATTTTCATAAAAAAGTTTACTCTCTGCTGTTTCTTCATCCCTTTTCATAGCTAAAAATCCACTTCTAGCATATGGTAATGTTCTTAAAATACCTGTTAACATTGGTTCTCCAGCTCTTAAAATAGGTATTAAAACAAGTTTTTGCACTTCTATCATCTCAACATCTAAAGGTCCTTGCCATGTTTCAATATTAGTTGTAATTGTTTTAAAATCATTTAATGCTTCAGATGCAACAATTCTTGAAATCTCTTCAATTGTTAATCTAAATTCATTTGATGCAGTTCTAACATCTCTTAATCTATTTACAAGATGTTTAACTACAATATTTGTACTCTCTTTATACATATTATCTCACTTTTAGAATTTTTTTTATGTTATCGAAAAATTGCTTATAAATTACACATTTATTTACCTTATCTCTTATGTTAGTTTAGATATTATTTAAGTCTAAATTTCTACACGAAGAGGACGTATGAAACCTACAGATTACAATTTTAGAGTCAAAGACTCAATCATCGGTATTCAATTCTTATTTGTTGCTTTTGGTGCATTAGTATTAGTTCCTATTTTAACAGGACTTGATCCTAATGTAGCATTATTCACAGCTGGTATTGGTACTTTAGTTTTTCAATTAGTAAATAGAGGTGCAGTTCCACCAATATTCTTAGCTTCATCATTTGCATTTATTGCGCCAATTTCATATGGTGTTAAAACTTGGGGTATTGCTGCAACTATGTCAGGACTTATTGCCGCTGGTTTATTATATGTTGTACTAAGTTTTTTAATTAGAGCAAAAGGTGACCAATTTATTCATAAACTATTACCAGCAACTGTTGTAGGACCAGTAGTAATATCTATTGGACTAATCTTATCTCCTGTTGCAGTGAATATGGCAATGGGAAAATCAGGTGATGGTTCAATTGTTATTGTACCTTTTGAAAATGCAATTATAATTTCAATGGTTGCTTTATTCTCAATGATGTTTATTTCCTTGTTAGCTAAAGGTATTTTTAGATTAGTACCAATTTTAGGAGCTATTATTATAAGTTATATTGTTGCAATTTTCATGGGAGTAGTTGATTTCTCTCCTGTATCAAATGCTGCATGGTTCGCAATTCCTAGTTTTACAGCACCAGAATTTAATTGGCAAGCAATTTTATTTATTCTTCCAATTGCAATTGCACCAGCTATTGAGCATATTGGTGATATGTTAGCTATCTCAAATGTAACAAAAAATGATTATCTAAAAAAACCAGGTCTTAAAAATACATTATTAGGTGATGGATTAGCAACTTCAGTTGCAGCACTATTTGGTGGTCCACCAAATACTACATATTCTGAAGTAACAGGTGCTGTTACTGTTACAAAAGCATATAATCCAGCAATTATGACTTGGGCAGCTATTGCAGCTGTTGTACTTGCATTTGTAGGTAAATTAGGTGGGATTTTAGCTACTATTCCTGTTCCTGTTATGGGTGGAATTATGTTACTTTTATTTGGAATTATAGCAAGTGTTGGTATCTCAACTTTAGTTAGAGCAAATATAGATTTCAATTGTCCTAGAAATCTTATTATTATTTCAATAATTTTAGTATTTTCTATTGGTGGAATGACATTTAATTTTGGTGGTGTTCCTTTTTCTGGTATTGGGCTTGGTGCTATTACAGGTATAGTTTTAAATTTAATCTTACCACAACCTAGAAAAGACGATCATATAATTTAAAAAAAAAGGGGATTTCCCCCTTTTTAACTCTTTTAAAACTTACATTTTCTTATAATAAAAATAAATATTAAAAAACAGGATTTATAATGGCAAAAGAACACAGCTTTGATATTTCTGCTAAGCTTGATCTTCAAGAGATGAAAAATGCAGTTGTACAGACTCAAAAAGAGATTGAAAATAGATATGACTTTAAAGGTATAGCAAAAGAGATTGATTTTAATCAAGGAGCTAAAACTTTAACTTTAAACTCTTCAAGTGACAATAAAGTCGAAGCAATGTATGATATTTTAATATCTAAAATGAATAAAAGAGGTATCTCTATAAACTCTTTAGAAGAGTTAAAAAAAGAGGATAGTTCAGGTGGAAATAGAAAATTTACTTATTCAATTGTAGATTCTATTAAAGCTGATGAAGCTAAACAGATACAAGTTGAAATTAAAAAATTAAAACTAAAAGTAAAAGCAGTAAATCAAGGTGATGAAATAAGAGTCACTGGAAAAAATATTGATGATTTACAAACAATTATGAAACACCTAAAAAGCCTAGAATTCAAATCTCCATTGGTTTTTGACAACTTTAGATAGATTTTGAAATCAAAATGATACCTTAAGTTGATATTATTACTTCAACTTAAGGATTAAAATAATGAAAGACTTTGATTATTCAATTAAATATACAAAAACAGAAGAGATTGCTTTAAAAGAGTGTAATAAAATTGAAAAGATAAGGTCTAGACTTTTTTGTTTAGGTCTTATTGGTTCTCACTCAAATTGTTCTAGCTTTGGTAGTGCTTCAATAAGATATAATAAAAATAAAAATTCATTTGTTATTACTGGAAAAGATACAGGTGAATTTCCTAAACTTAATGCAAACTATTATTCTTTTGTAAAAAAAGTTGACTTCACTAAACAAAAGATGTTTTGTGTTGGTCCTAATAAACCTTCAAGGGAATGGTTAATTCATTCATATTTATATAATCTAAATATTCAAATTAAAGCAGTAATTGTAGTAAACAATGAAAAAATTTGGGATGTGATGTATAGTAATGAATCTTTAAAAGTTGATTATGATAATTTAGATAAGAAAGAGATATTTGATGAATTATATGAAAATATAGATCCCTTTTTGAATAATTCATTTATTATTGATGGAAATGATTTTTCTTTGGTTACTTTTGGAAAAACATTAAGTGAAGCAGAAAAAGCACTTTATAATATAATAAAAAAAGTCTTAAAGCATTAATACACACTTGATAAACAAATTTTTTGTATAATATTTTAATTATCTAATTAAAGGATTATATATTGAAAGTTTTACTATTAGAAGATGACCCTGCATTAAACGATTTGTTAAATGAACACCTTGAGGATAAAGGCTATGATGTAACACTTTGTACTAATGGTCAAGAAGCTTTAGAGTACTTAATTGACAATATATATGATTTAGCTCTTTTAGATATAAATACTCCAATAATGACTGGTCTTGAGGTTTTAAAAACATTAAGAGATGATTATAAGAATAGAACGCCAATTATAATATTAACAGCCTATCAAGATACTAAACGTCTAAAAGAATCTTTTGAAAATGGTGTTGATGATTATATAAAAAAGCCTTTTGATTTAGAAGAATTGGATCAAAGAATAATAAAGTTATGTAAACAATTTTTTATAGAGCAATCAAATGAAGTAAAGATAAATGATACAACAAATTTTTTACCAGAGACTTGTCAGATTAGAATTGGAACTATTACAAAAAATATTGCTCAAAAAGAAAGAGATATTTTAAAATATTTTATTAAACATAAAAATAGAGTTATCTCAAGTGAGGAATTATTACAAAATATTTGGGTTTATGAAGAGATGCCAACAGATGCAACTATTAGAGTATATATAAAAAATCTTAGAGAAATACTTGGAAAAGATAGTATTCAAACAATAAGAGGCATAGGATATAAATTTGAATAATGATGAGAGAAAAGCTTTAATTAGTTTTTTATCAATATATATGGGTTCAGCTATTTTTTTAATAGGAATCTTACTTTACATATATTATCAAGATGAAGTTGAATCTTTACAAAAAACATGTAGCATGGAGTTAAATAATGCTTCTATGAATATTAAAGCAGATATATTAAACTCTTTTATGCATAATAAAAAATTTGTACCTAAAAAACTTAAAGAGGATGATATAAAATATGCACTTTTTGATGGAGATAAAAAAGTAATTTATTCCTATTTAGAGGGAAAAGATTTTATAAAATTTAAAAATAATTTTTATGAGAATGGAAGTTTTCATTATTTTGTATCTAAAATAGATGAAATTGGAATACCAATAAAATACATTGTAATGGAGACTTGCAGGGGAGTACAAAGTAGGGATAAACTTAGGATTTATACTGTGTTAGCTTTTATTTTTAGTTCTATATTTGTAGGATTGATAGCTATTTTCCTTGCAAGAATTTTATTAAAACCAGTTAGAGATAAGGTTGTTCATCTAGATAATTTTATAAAAGATTCTGCCCATGAGTTAAATACTCCTGTTTCTGTATTAATGACTTCTGTTTCAATGTTGAAAAAAGGTAAGAATCCTGAAAAAATGATGAAATATATTTTAAGTAGTTCAAAACAGATTTCACAAATATACAATGATATACATTTTTCAGCTTTTAATGATTTTCAAGAAAATATTGATGAAAGAATTAGTTTAGATGAACTAATAAACGAAAGTGTAGAGTTCTTTAATGATATTTCTATTACTAAAAATATTAAAATTGAAACCGAATTAGAAAAATTTGAAATATTGATGGATAAAACAAAAACACAAAAATTAATAAATAATCTTATATCCAATGCTGTTAAATATAGTAAAAATGGTTCGATTATAAGTATAAAATTAAAAAATGGAATATTCTCTGTTCAAGATTTTGGTATAGGTATTTCAAAAGAGGAACAAGAAGAGATTTTTAAGAGGTACAAAAGAGGCATAAATAGTGAAGGGGGATTTGGTATAGGCTTAGATATTGTAAAAAGAGTTTGTAACGATTATAGATTAAAACTCTCTTTACAATCTAAAATAGATGAAGGTTCTACTTTTTATATCGATTTTAATAAAATTGCTATTTCCCAATAGAATTAATATTTAATCTTATTTTGATATCTTTATCATCATGAATTGTATCAATAGTTGAACCTATTGATCTATGATTATGGTTTGATAGTTCACCTTGAAGAGATTGAAATACATGCCAAAATCTTTCGTTGAATACAGAATTGATAACTTTTATTTTATTTTTAAAAATATCATCAACTATGATTTTTATTAATTCATAATAGATAATTTTGTTTGTTTCCCTTTGAATTCTATAGTTTTTCATAATTATTAGATTATTCCTGTAGATTCTTTTTTCCTCTTCAGTGTATTCTTTATGCTCTTTAGTCTTTTCTATTTCTGCATCTAAATATTCAACTAACTTGTCTATTTCTACTCTACAAATCTCTTTTAAATCGGGTCTTATTTTTAAAATTTCGTTTAATAAATCTTCATCATTTAATCTTTTCCCTTCAATATTATGAGAATAAACATGCCCTTTTTCATAATCGTGATGTAAGGCCTTATATATTTGAAAAGCAGGGTAAATATATGTATATTTATCATCTTTACCACTTTTGAAACTTATTCCATGTGCTGAAATCATCTCTTTAGGACCTGTATATTTAAGTATCATTTAGAAAACCTTTGTATGTATAAAAATTTAATTTACTATTATTTTATACAAATAAAATTAAAATACACGAAAGGTTTTTAATGAATAACAAAATTGAAGAGTTTAAAACAAGTGATTTAGAGGATACAAAGTATGTACATCCTGTAAAAATATCATATATACAAAATGGTATTCCAAAAAACTGGGAAGCAGTAAAAAGTTTTGATTCAGTTGCTGTATTACTTTTTCATAAAGAAAAAAATGCATTTTTATTAGTTAAACAATTTAGACCACCTGTTTATTTAAATGATACCTCAAAAGTGTGTACATATGAATTATGTGCAGGGATTGTCGATAAAAATAAACCATTGGACAAAATTGTACAAGAAGAGATTGATGAAGAATGCGGCTATGACGTACCTTTAAATGATATTGAGAAGATAACTTCTTTTTATACAAATGTTGGTGTAAGTGGTGGCTGTCAAACTTTATATTATGCACAAATAGATGAAAGTATGAAAAAACATAGAGGAGGTGGAATAAATGATGAAGAGATTGAACTTTTATACCTACCTTTAGAGGATTATAAAGAGTTTATGTTTGATGAAAGTAAAGCAAAAACGCCAGGTTTATTATTCTCTTTTCTTTGGTTTTTAGAAAATAAAAAACTTTAATAGATTTAAATATTTAAATTTCTACAAATTTTAAATATTTTAAGATAAATACTCTATCAATAAAGGTGACTATTGAAATATATTTATGAAGAGATGACTAAAAAAGTGTTTGTAAACATAAAAGATGTTGGAAAAACATATTTTAGTTCTTGCGATAATTGTGAAAATAATTGTTGCAGTGCCCCAATGGTAGTTTTTGCTCCATTAGTTTTGGATGATTTTCAATATGTGTATAAAAATTTTCCTATTCAGTTTGCATATATTAATAAAGAACTAAAAGCTTTAATGCTTATTAATAAAGGTGAAGGTAGTTGTAAATATTATAAAGATAATAAATGTCAGATTTATGAAGAACGACCACCTGCTTGTAAAATGTTCCCTATATCACCTTTTTTAAATGATTTTTATATTAGTAGTAAATGTCAAGCTTTATCATCAGATGCCTCAAAAGGAAAATTGATTTGTGATGAGAAATCTGTTAATGATGATTTTTTACATCCAAGAGTTAATAATTTCGTAGAAAAACTAGAAAATACAACAAAATTTTTAGACACTATAAAAGATGATTTAGTAAAAAGTATAAAAGTTTCTGGTACCCAATTATATAATTATGATGGTCAAAGTGATAATTTATATATTGATATGTATAAAAACTCTTTAGTACATCTTTAAATAGAGTTTTGTTAAATGTAATAAGAATTAAAAACTTATATGTTAATTTAGCTCTTATCTAGATAAAGATATACCAAATCCAATCCTATTTATCTCTTTATCGTAATCTATTAAACTATCACCATAACCTGTTGATGCTTGTATATATCCAAAGGTATTATTAGACCCAAAAAATGGAAATGTCCAATCAAGTTGTGCAAAACCTTTATTGTCATCATTAAATCTTAAATTATTTCGAAGTAAAAGTTTAAAAGTATGACTTTTGTAGGCATAAGCAAAAGTTAAATCCCCATAACCTAAATATTTATCAATATCTGGATTATCATCATCATTCTTACTTTCAGGGATTCTATACCATACTCTTGGAGAAATAAACAGATTTCCTGCTTGAAAATATGTTGTAAGATAGATTCTGTTCCATGATCTTGAATCACCTTCTGACTGCCCATTTGATTCATGTAAAAAACCAAATTTAAAACCTTTTAAGGCTGTTTCATCCCTTTTCCCATAAGGTATAGTCATAAATATTTCTGGCTTATAGTTTGTCTCTCTAAAGGGAGCTGAATCTTTATATAATTGCCACCATGAAGTTTGTGTATAACCAAAGTTTATACTTTCATTCATATTAAAAAAGTTAGTTAAGATAGGCTTTTTAACACTTAATTGAAATTTTGCTTCTATTTTTTTTCTATCTACTCTTTTTTTCATATCATAAGAAAAAGGTATAATATAGTTTTCCTCATATGGATAAAGATTAAAAGCACCTGCTAAGATTTGTTGAATAGTTTGTTCTGTTTCTTTATCTTCAATTTTATCTAGAGTTTTAGTTGTAATCTCTTTTGCAATTACTTTTTCTTCATCAAAGTAAGTTTTATTTATATTTTTCTCTTTTAGAGCAATTTCTTTATAAACTTCTAGTGCATTTTTATATTCTTTATTTTTTTCAAATTCTGAAGCTTTTTTATATAAATAATTTAATTGGCTATCAGCAAATAAAAAATTAATAAAAAGTATAAAAAATATTAAAATTTTAATAACTTTCATATTTTATCCTAAAATAGTTTATTGAAATAGTATCAAAAAAATAAAGATAAAACTATAAATTATATAAAATTTATTTTTTAATAAATATTTCTTTAATAAAACAGAGTAATTAATTACTCTATTTTATCAATTTATGATATTTTCCTTTCTCCTACATTTTTTGCTCTTACTTCATCTTTACCTATAAAGTTTTTTTCATTTGCATCACTTAAAATAAGTTTTGCAATTTGATCTGTTTGCGTTGCTACATCATGAGTTTGTGTTGCAATTGAAGCATTTTGCTGAGTTTGTTGATCAAGACTATTAACTGCATCATTGATTTGTTCAATACCTAATTTTTGTTCTTTTGAAGCCGATTCAATATTTTCAATTAGCTCAATTGTTTTTGATATATTTTCAGTTAATTCACTATACCCTACAATCATTTTATTTGATATTGCTTTTCCATTATTTGCTTTTGAAGTAGCATTTTCGACCAAACTTTTTATATCTTTTGCTGCTTCTGCACTTCTACTTGCAAGGTTTCTTACCTCTTGGGCTACAACTGCAAAACCTTTTCCTGCTTCACCAGCAGTTGCTGCTTCAACTGCTGCATTTAATGATAAAATATTTGTTTGAAATGCAATTTGATCTATTATAGTAATAGCTTCATTGATTGCATTTACTTCATTATCTATTTCATTCATTGCAGTTGTAGTTTGTTGTGCTAAATCTTTGCCTTCATTTGCAGAATTAGTTACCTGATTTGCAAATTCTACCATTTTTATTACATTTTGTGTATTTAATGATATATTACTTGTAATCTCTTCTAATGCAGCAGCAGTCTCTTCTAATGATGCAGCAGCTTCATTTGAATTTTGATTTAGAACATTTACATTATGCAGTAAAATATTTGAACTATTATCAAGTGTTAACCCATTTGATTTATTTTCTACCAACATATCATTTACAACATCTGCAAGACTATTTAGTCCAACAGCTGTTTCACCTTCATCATTTATTCTATGAGTAAAATCTAATTCTTGAAAAGATTTTAGTCCTTTTGAAATATTATTTAAATCCCCTGATACTTTTGTAGAAACAATATAAAATAACTCATTTATTCCATTTTTTAGTTCTTCAATTGCTTCATTTGTTGTTGTCTCTTTTATCTCTTGCTTCATAATTCCAGTTTTTGCAATATCAATAGATTTTTTTACTGAATTTATAACTCTTTTTGAATCAGTAATATCTTGTGCAAATTTTACAACTCTTGTGACTTTTCCATTTTTGTCTTTGACAGGAGTGTAAGAAGCTTGAATCCAAATAGAACTTCCATCTTTCTTAAATCTCTCAAACTCATCAATCTGTGATGCACCTTGTGCTAGATTCTTCCAAAAGTTTGAATATTCATTTGATGTTATATAAGCCTTATCACAAAACATTTTGTGATGTTGACCAACAATCTCTTCTAATCTATAACCTAAAGCATTTAAAAAATTTTTATTTGCATGTAGAATAGTTCCATCAGGTTTAAATGAGATTATTGCAAAATTTTCTTCCATTGCAGATAATCTTCCTGCTTGTTCTTCTGTTTTCCCAAAACCAAACATGATGACACTCCTTATAATATTTATTTTCATCTTTGTATTAATTTTGTAAGAATAACAAATAATGGTATTCCAATAGTAATAATTTGGTTAAATTTAATAGAAAAAAATGATACCTTTTAAAAAAAAATAATCATTTTATAAGCATTAGATATTTTTATTTTCCTGATATATTTAAGTTATAAAAAGAAAAATAAAACAATAAAATAGTATAATCGCGACAACTTAATAAAAAAAGGTTTTTAATGCTAGTAGCACCCTCAATATTATCAGCAGATTTTGGAAAATTAAATGAAGAGATAACAGCTATTTGTGATGGTGGTTGTGATCTAATTCATGTTGATGTTATGGATGGACATTTTGTTCCTAATATGACTTTAGGACCAGTTGTTGTAAATCCTGTTGCAAAAATTGCAACAAAACCTCTTGATGTACATTTAATGGTTGAAAATAATACATTTTTTGTTGAGCTTTTTGCTCCTTTAAAGCCTGAGTATATCTCATTTCATATTGAAAGTGAAAAACACCCTCACAGATTAATCCAAAAAATTAGAAGTTATGGAATTAAACCTGCAATTGTTTTAAACCCACACTCTACACCAGAAAGCATTGAATATTTGCTTGAGGATTTAGATATGGTTTTATTAATGTCAGTAAATCCAGGATTTGGTGGACAAAAATTTATTTCTACTGTGGTTGAAAAAACAAGAAAATTAAAAGAGTTAATTAAAAAGAGAAATCCAGCATGTCTAATTGAAGTAGATGGTGGAGTAAATGATAAAAATATACATGAACTTAAAGAAGCTGGAGTTGATGTAGTTGTTGCAGGTTCTTATGTATTTGGAAATGAAGATTATAATAAAGCAATAAAATCTCTACAGGTATAATATGAGAACAAAAATTTGTGGAATAACAAATATAAATGATGCTTTAGATGCTATAGCAGCAGGAGTAGATGCATTAGGTTTTGTCTTTTATGAAAAAAGTGCTAGATATATTAAACCTTTAGAAGCAAAAAAAATAGTTGATGCTTTACCCCCTTTTGTTCAAACTGTTGGACTTTTTGTAAATGAAGATTTTAAAACTATTAATAATATTTGTTTCGAATCAAAAATGCAATTGGCTCAAATAATTGATGATAATAATTACACAGATTTTTCAAAACTTGCTTATAAATATATAAAAGTTGTAAGAGCAAAGTCTAAAGAAGATATTATAAATAATGAAAACTCATATGTTTTAATTGATGCTTTTGTTGAAAGTTTTGGTGGTTCAGGTAAACGTGTTGCTTTAGAATGGTTTGAAAATGTAGATTGTTCTACTTTTATTTTAGCTGGTGGTTTAAGTGAAGAGAATCTAAAAGAGTTAAAACCTTATAATTTTTATGGCGTGGATGTAAGTTCAGCTGTAGAGATAAAAAAAGGGAAAAAAGATAGACAAAAAATGTTTAATTTTGTAAAAGTTGCCAATGAATTATAAAAAGACAAATCATTTTTCAGCAAAACTAGTAGAAAAGTTAAAAAAACACTCTATACCTTTTGATGACTTTCTTATAGAGTTAACAAAAAATAAAGAGAGGTTTTTTGATTCTGCAGAATTAGAATTTGAACTACTTTTAACAAATGGTTTACCTCTTGAAATTGAAAATGATAAAGTTATTTTAAAAACTGCAAAAAACTTAATATCTGAACAAACTTTTTGTATTGTTGATATCGAAACAAATGGTTCACATGTTAGTAAAGGACATCAAATAATTGAAATAGGAGCAGTTAAATATAAAGGTGGTCAAATCATTGACAAGTTTGAATCTTTAGTTTATGCGAAAGATATTCCAGTATATATTCAAGAAGTTACAAATATAACACCTGAAATGTTAGAATCTGCACCTGATTTAAAAAGAGTTTTAAAAGAGTTTAAACTATTTTTAGAGGATGATGTTTTTGTTGCACATGATATTAAGTTTGATTATAATTTCATCTCAAACTCTTTTAATAAATATGATTTAGGAGTGCTTGAAAATAGAAAGCTTTGTACAATAGACTTGGCAAGAAGAACAATTAAAGCCCAAAGGTATGGTCTTAGTTTTTTAAAAGAACTTTTACAAATCAATATAGATAATCATCATAGAGCTTACAGTGATGCTTTAAGTACAACATATATTTTAGAAGAATCTATTAAGCATTTAAATGAAAATGTTAAAACAGTAGAAAATTTAATAGATTTTTCTAAAAATGCAATTCCTTTAGTACCTAAAGTTCAAATAAAACCTAAAAAAGAGATAGAAGAAAAGGAAGAAAAATAATGTTTACTCAAGACAAATATCAAAAAGCATTAAACTTTGCAGCAAAAGCTCATGGTGAGCAGAAAACTACAAATGAATTACCTTATATTACTCATTTAACATCAGTGGCAATGGAAGTAATGCATGCATGCGAGGAATCAAAACTTGAAGTTAAAAAGAGTGACATAGCTATTAGTGTAGCATTACTTCACGATACTATTGAAGATACAGAGATTACTTATGATGATTTATATACAGAGTTTTCTGCCGAGATTGCAGAAGGTGTAGAAGCTTTAACAAAAGATTCTACTCTTTCAAAAAAAGATCAAATGGCAGAGAGTATTAATAGATTGTTAACTCAACCATATGAGATTCAAATGGTAAAACTTGCAGATAGAATAGTAAATTTACAAAAGCCACCAAAATCATGGGATAGTTTAAAAATTCTTAATTATCATAAAGAATCAAAGTTTATATTATCGTGTTTAAAAAATTGTAATTTGTTTTTATCTAAAAGATTAGAAGATAAAATAAACAATTATATAGTTTATATAAAATAGGATTAATCATATTTTTGTGAGGGGATAGTTATTGTGAAAGTAGCTCCATTATAAATTTTACCTTTGTAATTTATCTTTTCATTTGATACTTTTATTGAACCATTCATATGCTCTTCGATCATCTCTTTTGACATATATAAACCTATCCCCGTTCCCTTTTCCCCTTTTGTTGTAAAGTATATGTTAAATATATCATTTATTATATCTTGAGCTATACCTCCAGCATTGTCAGAAATTTTTATTTGGGCACACTTATATTTACAAACATCATCACTTACAAGTGTCTCACATTTTTCTAATTCTTTTGTTTCTATTCTAATAATTTTATCTTTAATATCTTTTTTTTCTAGTTCATCAATTGAATTATTAATAATATTCATTAATACTTGAACAAATTCATTTTTATAACCATAAGCATCTATGCAACCCATATTTTTATCTATTTCAAGTAAGTTATTTTTTATTCTTGATTGTAAGAGAATTAAAGCTTTATCAATAACTTTTTCAATATTAAAATATCTTTGTTTTTTATCAGGTTTCAAATAATCTCTAAAATCATTGATTGTTTGATTTAGATGTTCAACAGAGTGTATTATATTTTCAATAGAGACTGTTAAGAATTCATCATTTAGTTGGTTATACTCTTTTTTTATTTTTATACCTGTTGAGGTACTTAGGATTAAAGATAAAGGTTGTCTCCATTGGTGAGCTATGTTTTCTAACATCTCACCTAATGAGGCCATTTTTGATTGTTGTGTAAGTAGTTTATCTTTTCTATTTAATGAATCTTCTAAATTTATTTTTTCTGTTATATCCATAAATATTCCAAGTACACCAATAACTTCATTTTTACTATTTCTTAGTGGTACTTTTGAAGTAATTACATTAATTGTATTTCCATCTTTTTGTGTAAGTTTTTCTTCAATTTGTAATTTTTCTTTTCCTTCTTTCATAATTTTATTATCATCATCTATAAAATTTTTTGCTTGTTCTTTTTCCCAAGGCATTTCATAATCAGTTTTACCTATCATATCTGATGGAGTATTTAACCCTGCATTATTTAGAATATATTTATTAACTCCTAAGTATCTATTTTTTGTATCTTTCCAAAATATAGCTGCTGGAACAGAATCTATAATTTTTTGCAATAATAATTTTGACTCTTTTATCTCTAATATATTTTTTTCTAAATTATTTTGGGATTTTAGTAGTTCTATCTCAATTCTATTTATCTTTTTATTTAATATTCCTATAACTCCTAAAATACTAAGTATTGTAAATATTATAAAAAACAAACTATAGTACAAAGTTGATTTAATTTGTTCATCAATATATTTTTTTTCATTTTTTTCAACTC